>CAYMXF010000174.1:0-1555 GCA_964393935.1 uncultured Planctomycetaceae bacterium | reverse complement strand
TGGGCGAGCGGTTTTTTACGAACGGAGACTTTGGGGGGCTCGTCGTCGGATCGCGAGAAGGCATTGCGCGGGATTCGGGGCCGCCAGTGACGGCGTGGGTGGATTGGTGGAAAGAGGACCGGCTGTATTTGATGGAGACGGGATTGTTGCCGGCGCTGCCACGGCTCCTGGCGAAGGCGTTGGGGTTGTGGAGCGGCACGGCGAACATGGGGGTATGGTCGTTTGGGGTGCTGGGGTTTGATGATTGCCCTGGGCGGTTGGTGATGGAGCGCGGCGGCGGTCTTGCGCATGAGCGGATTGCGCAAGGCGGGGGCGCGTTTCACGAACGGTCGATGGCGCGGATGCGCGAGTTGACAGCGGCGGTCGGCGGGAAGTTGATCGTGCCGCCGGAGCTGCTGGCGGCGCCGGGTCGGATGACGGTGCATCCCTTGGGCGGGGCGGCGATGGCGGACTCGCCGGAGCGGGGAGTGGTCGATGCGAATGGCGAGGTCTTTGGGCATCCGGGGTTGTTCGTCGCGGACGGGAGCTTGCTGCCGACGCCGGTGGGGAGAGCGCCGTCGATGACGATTGCGGCGTTGGCGGAAAGGGTTGCGGAGAGAATGACGAGCAGCGAGTCGTGAATGGCGAATAAACAAGGTGATCAGACCCTCACCCCGGCCCTCTCCCTAGAAGGGAGAGGGAGTTTACGGCCGGTGCTGTTTGAGGCGTATCCGCGATTGGCGGAGCGCGTGGCGTGGGTGGCGCTGGGACAGTGGCCGACGCCGATCCAGGAGGCGAAGAAGTTTGCCTCCAAATACGGCCTCAAGGTGCTCTACGTGAAGCGCGAGGACCTTTGCCATCCGCAGATGGCGGGGAACAAGGTACGAGGACTGGAGTTCTTGTTAGGTGAAGCGCGGCGGCGCGGCGCGCGGACGATCGTGACGATCAGCTCGGAGGGGAGCCACCATATCTGCCGGACGGCGTGGCATGCGCGGCAACTCGGGATCGACACCGTCGCGGTCGTCGTGCCGCAGCCGGCTGCGCCCTATGTGGAGGAGAACTTGCGCGTGGGGGCGTCGGTGGGGACGAGGTATATCCGTGCGTCTTATTTGACGGTGATTCCCAAGGTGGTCGGGCAGATGTTGTCGCCGCGCAATCGGCGCGAGGGGCGATGTCCGTATTACGTTCCGCCGGGAGGGACGTCGCCACTGTCGTGTCTGGGGCACGTGAGCGCGGCGTTGGAGCTGAAGAAGCAAATCGACGCGGGGGAGATGCCGGAGCCGGATTTTTTGTATGTGGCGTTAGGGAGCTTGGGGACGGCGGCAGGGCTCGCGGTGGGATGCCGACTTGCAGGACTTCGGACGCGGTTGGTCGGCGTTGTGGTGTCGTATCGGTGGTATTGCACGCGAGGACGGTGGGCGCGGCTCGCGAGGCGCACACACCGATTGATGCGGCGGATGGAGGAGTCGGCGCCGTCGATTGATTTGCGAGCATCGGAATTGAGTGTCGTGAAGACGGCACTCGGGGCGGGGTATGCGCTGGCGACGCCGGAGGCGACGGCGCTCGCGCAGGAGTT
>CAYMXF010000173.1:5092-7200 GCA_964393935.1 uncultured Planctomycetaceae bacterium | reverse complement strand
CACCGGCGAATTGTAGCTGCCGTTGCCGGGCCGCTTGCGGGCGACGATGTTGCGCACGATCTTGTGCGCCGCCTGCGTCTCTGAGTAATCGACGACCTCGACGTGGTTCAACCCCGCCTCCCGAACCGCCGCGACGACGTTGGCCTTCGTGACCGTCCGGCCGCTCTTGGGCAGCACGACCCAGATCGCCCCATTGGGACGTAGGTTCTCACTGAGGTCCTCGAGCTGTCGCAATTCGCTGGATCGCTCGACGCCGAGCATCACTAGATCGCAGCGCGACGAAGCGTGCGAGACCAGCTTGGTCTTCTTGGTCTGGAGCGAATCCAACAGCTCGCTGTCGTCCAGGTTCATGAGGCGGATCGTATGACCCTCCTTGACGCCGAGCTTGTCCGCGAGCGTCCGAGGGTGAAGAATGTATTCGATCCAATTCTGCGCCGCCCGGTCGGTGGTCAGTTCGATGGTCACGCCGTGGCCGTGGAAGCCGAACAGTATCGTCAAATCCTGTCGGCGCGGACCGGTCATCTCGGGGATTCGAAAGCGGAACTTCGTTTGCCCGGAAAAGTCGATATGGTCCGCTTCCATGCGGACTTTGCCGTCGTAATGGTCCCGGCCGACTTGAAGCTTACAGGCTGATTCCATCGCCATGAAGACAATCCTTTTTGCTGATTTTCGCGACTCTCTGCGCGCCCGCATCCGAGAGGCGTCTCCCCCAAGGGAGGACACCCCGACCGCATACGGGCCGCTCTCGCGCGAGGCCCTAGGCGACCGCGCCGCGCCTTTCAACGTTCGGTCGATCCGTCAATGTCTTTGGCCCGCACCAGTCGGGCCGATCTTCGGTGGGGTTTACCGCCCGGGCTCTTGGCCGATAGGACGTGATTCCCGCCGCCGCATTCTCAAATGCCCTGATAGCCGAGGGGGATTATACCATGCTTCCTCCGGACGCGATAGGTCTTATCCCTCGTCATCTCTGAGTTTCGCAATCGTCGTAAAGTCTTCCAGGGTCGTGGTATCGCCCTCTACGCTGCCCTTCGTGGCCAGTTCCCGCAATAGACGACGCATGATTTTTCCGCTTCTCGTCTTGGGCAGGGCGTCGGTGAATCTGATGTCCTTCGGCCTGGCGATCGCCCCAATCTGTGCCGTTACGTGCTTTTTCAACTCATCCTTGAGTGCTTCGTCCGGCGTGGCGCCGGCTTTAACCGTGACGAACGCGGCGATGGCTTCGCCTGTGATTTCATCGGGAAAGCCCACCACGGCCGCCTCCGCCACCTTGGGATGAGACACCAGCGCCGACTCGACCTCCGCTGTCCCCAGGCGGTGGCCCGAGACTTTGATCACGTCGTCCACGCGGCCCATGATCCAGAAGTAACCATCCTCGTCGCACCGCGCGCCGTCGCCTGTAAAATAGACGCCGGGGATTTCCGACCAATACTGTTTGCGGAAGCGTTCCTCGTCCCCATAGATGCCGCGGAGCATTCCCGGCCAAGGCTTGCGAATCGCCAGGAAGCCGCCGCTGTTGGCCTTCTGCACCGCGCCCTCCTTGCTCAGGATCGCCGCGTCGACGCCGAAGCAAGGCCGCGTCGCCGAGCCCGGCTTCGTCGCGATCGCGCCCGGCAGAGGCGCGATCATCACGCCGCCGGTCTCCGTCTGCCACCACGTATCCACGATCGGGCATCGCTTGGCGCCGATGTGCTCGTGATACCACAGCCATGCCGCCGGGTTGATCGGCTCGCCGACCGTCCCCAGAAGTTGCAGTCTGGACAGATCGTGCTTCGCCGGGTACTGCGACCCTTGCTTCATGAACGCGCGAATGGCCGTGGGCGCCGTGTAGAACTTGTTGACTTTGTGCCGTTCGCAGATCGCCCAGAATCGATCCCAATCCGGATGATTCGGCGCGCCTTCGTACATCACCACCGTGACGCCGTTTTGCAGCGGGCCGTAGACGATGTAGGAGTGCCCGGTGACCCAACCGATGTCGGCGGTGCACCAGAAAATGTCGTTGGGCTTGAGGTCAAAGTATAGCTTTGCCGTGTAGGCGGTGTACACCATGTAGCCGGCGGTCGTGTGGAGGATGCCTTTGGGCTTGCCGGTGCTGCCGCTCGTGTAAAGCA
>CAYMXF010000173.1:0-4992 GCA_964393935.1 uncultured Planctomycetaceae bacterium | reverse complement strand
GAAAAGCCCCCGAAGATCACCGAGTGCGGCGCGCCGATTCGCGCGCAGGCCAGCATCGCGATCGGAAGCTCCGGCGTCATCGGCATGTAGATCGTTACGCGGTCGCCTTTGCGGACACCGATGGATTGGAGGCCGTTGGCGAATTTGCAGACCTCGCGGAGAAGTTCGCGATAGGTGAACTTGCGAACGTCGCGGGGCTGGCCCCGCTCGTCGCACGGTTCGCCTTCCCACAAGATCGCCGTCCGGTCCCCGTGGCCTCGTTCGATCTGAAGATCGAGACAGTTGTAGCTCACGTTCGTCTGGCCGCCGACGAACCACTCCGCGAACGGAAGATTCCATTTCAACACGCGGCTCCATTTCTTGAAGAAATGAAACTCCTTGGCGACCTCGCCCCAGAAGCCCTCCGGGTCCTCGATGGATCGCTGATGGAGCCGCTCGTATTCCTCGACCGACTTGACATGGGCTTGGGCGGAGAACGCCGCCGACGGCGGATAGAGCTCCGAGTCGCCCATCACGGATCGGATGCTGGTGTCCGTCACGATGTCGATCCTCCGAAAGGCGTATTCCCATTGCAAAGTAAACGAAGCGGGCATCGGTCATTCTACTTTGAGAGGGGCTCCCTCGCAATTGGGCAAAGCGGATTCCACCGGTGGATCGGTCGGAGTTTCGCGGGTACCATTTCACGCATGGCCGCCACCCAGCCGACTCAGGACTATTTCAAATTCTGCCCCGGCGAGGAGCACGTCAAGATCTCCAACGCGATCTGTCGCGGTCGCCGTCGAACGCACTTCCCGAAATGCCCCGGCTGCCCGTTCAATGATGATGAGAAACAAGGAAACGTCGTGGTCGGCGACAGCGCTCGACTGCGTGATACCGCCGCGATCGAATCGCTCTTTCGACCCCATGACGTTCTCGGCGAGGCGCCCTATCCGCTTTCCACCGACGTGGCTTGGCGAGTCGGCCACGCCGCCGGACAGTATCTTCACGGTCGTTTGCGGGGACTGGAGCGCGCCGACCCCAAAATCCGCTCGATGGTCGTCGGCCGGGACTTGAGGACGATCAGCAGGCAGCTTCAGGTTTCGCTGATCGACGGAATCCGCTCGACCGGCATCGACGTGATCGACGTCGGCGCGATCGACACGCCCCAGCTTTACTTCGCCGTCAATCACTTCCGCGCCTGCGGCGGCATTCAGACGACCGGTGGCAGGCACGCGCCCGGTTTCAGCGGCTTTCGAATCTGTGCCGCCAAGGGTTTCCCCGTCGGCGCCGAGACCGGTCTGACGAGCATCCGAGACATTTCCCTTCGCGTCCCGCGGCACATCTCCGGTTCGACGGCCGCGTGTCGCGAGGAGGATTTGTCCAAGCCTTACCGCGATTTCGTCCGGGGCTTCCTGATCGGCAAAGGGGACTTCGGCCGCCCTTTGAAGATCGTCGTGGACGCGGCCCGTGGCGCGGCCGGCAAGTGGTTGCCGATCCTCTTCGGCGACCTGCCGAGTCTTGAGATCAAGCCGTTGAACTTCGACGTGCAGGGCCGGCTGGAGCGCACGCCCGATCCGCTCGATCCGGCGAATACCGTCGAGCTTCGCAAGGCGGTGAAGGATTCCGGCGCGGACCTCGGCGCAGCCTTCGATGGCGACGCCGGCCGATGCGTCTTCGTCGACGACAAGGGTCATCTCGTCGCCCCGGACATCATCGCCTCACTGCTGGCCCGGCGGTTCATCGAGCGCCAGCGCGGCGCGTCGATCGTCTTGGATTTACGATGCACGCAAGCCGCGATCGAGGAGATCGACGAGGCCGGAGGCGTTTGCGTGCCCAGCCGCGTCGGCTCGCAGTTCATCAAAAAGATGATGCTCGAACGACAGGCGATCTTCGGGGCCGATCTGGGCGCGCGGTATTACTTCCGCGACAACTTCTATTGCGAATCCGCCTTCCTCGCACTGGCCCACGTCCTGAATCTGCTCGCGGAAACGGGCCGCTCCCTCTCGCACTTGGTGAAGCCGCTCGTGCGCTATCGCTGCTCGGGCGAGATCGGCTTTGAACACCAGGACTCGGAGCGCCTGTTGAACGAACTCGCGGCGGCGCATACCGACGCCCGTGTCGACAATCTCGACGGGCTCACGGTGCGGTACGCCGACTGGTGGTTCAACGTCCGCCGCGCGGAATCGCCGTCCTCGTTTCGCCTCGTCCTCGAAGCTCGCACGAAGAAACTCGTCGATGAGTGCCTGAGCAAGCTCACCCCCCTGCTCGGCCAGCGGCTTCGAAGTTGACCGTTCCCCCTAAGCGCCTCGATGGGGCGTGCCAAGCGACCCCCCTTGAGAATCGTGCGCGTAACGACGAGAATGAAAGTGGTTCGCGGCGCTGACATGGATGGGTGAGACAAATCGTCGCGAAACCGGATATGTTCTCCAATCAATGGATTGGGAATTAGCGGACCCGTCCGCGGAGTGCGACGAAACCCCAGGCTTCAAGCGAACTTCCGTTCGATGACTTCTCCCCTGCCCCAGCGCCTTCGCCATCCGGCTGTTCTCGTCTATCTCTTGGGAGGAATCCTCGGCTCGGGCCTCAATGTCGCGGTCAGTCTCCTGCTGCGCACGCGCATGGGGATAAATCCCTATGCGGCTTTTTTTGCCGGGACGCTGGCGAATCAGCTCTTTCACTTCATTTACTATCACTTCGTTCACGTCAACCAGGAAATCAAGCTCCGGAACTCCCTGCCGGTGCTGCTGCTCATGTACGTTTGCGTCGCCCTGTTCAGCCTCGCGCCGCTTTGGTGTGGTCAGAACGTGCTCGGCCTCGGCTTCGTCGGATCGGTCCTCGCTTCGATCGCTTTTCTCGCGATTCTGAACACGCTGCTCATCCGAGTTTCCACCTTCAGCTCGGCCCAGCTCGCCGAAATCGAATACCGCGAAATGGGCGAAACGTTTTACGACGACCAGACCGACCCCGCCAAGGTCGGACGGATCAGGGCCTGGTTCCATAACGCCCGCTACCAGGAGCTGACTCGCTGGGTCGCCCAGCGATATCGCCCGGGAATGGCGATCGCCGATCTGGGCTGCGGCAATTGCTGGTGGAACCCGGATCGACTGCCGGTGACGGGCGTGGACATTAACGAGAAGATGCTTTCGTGGGCGAAGCGAAACGGCCGCCTCAGCGACTATCGTGTTTGCACCGACCTATCCCATACGGGCTTGGCCGCCGGCTCCCTCGACCTGGTCATCATGTCGGAGACGTTGGAGCATCTGCTGAACTTCGACGGCGCGATTGAGGAAGTCCGGCGGATCCTCAAGCCGGACGGAACCTACCTCATCACCGTCCCCTACGATTTTTTCCTGGGCCCGTTCTTCGTGATGTTCAACGTAAACTGCCTTTACCAAGGCTACATCAAGGGAAGCCGATACCATCGTTTTCGATGCGGCCACGTCAATCACTTCACGAAACGGCACCTGCTCCGCGTACTGTCGCGGCACGGCTTCGAGGTCACGACGCTTCGCGTGATCAACCGACTGTCGTTGTATGCGACAGCCAGACCGGTCACACGCCAAGCCCCGGTCACTTCAGGCGTTAGCCATGAGTGAGCAAACAACGCGCCAGCCGTGGGCCGCGCTCATCGCGCTGGTCGTGCTTGCGGCGGTGTTCCGCCTTGCTGCGTTAGACCGTGTGCCCCCGTCGATCGATCAGGACGAGGCCAGCGGCGCGTTCGACGCGTCCTGCCTTCGAGTCGCAGGCAAAGATCGCTGGGAGAGGCCTTGGCCGATCTTTATGCGCGCCTTTGGCGGCTATCACCCTTCCCCGCCGATTTACCTCCAGATCCCCTTCCAAATGCTGCTCGGCATGAACGAGTGGAGTGCGCGGCTGCCCGACGTGCTTTTCGGCGTCGCCCACGTGCTGTTCGTGTATCTCCTCGTCACTCGATTTTATCCGCCCCGCATCGGGCTTTGGGCGGCGGGGCTGCTCGCGGTCTCGCCGTGGCACGTCCAGCTTTCCCGTCTTGCATGGGGGATGGCCACTTCCGTGTCGCTGATTACCCTCGCCGTCTTGGTGCTCTGCTGTGCGATGAAAGACGGCGGCGATAAGGAGCGTCGGCTTGGTCGAATACGCTGGACCCTGGGACTGGTAGCCGCCGGTTGCGGTCTGGGCGTTGCGTTTTGGACCTACCACGCCATGCGCGTCGTCGTCCCCCTCCTCATCATCGGCGGTGCGATTTTCGGCTTCCCGGCATTGCGATCGTCGTTCCGAACGCCGATCCGTCGCAACCGGCTCATCGCATTCGCGGTCGGTTTTGTCGTCGGTATCGCGCCGTTTGTTTGGGCCTGGATCAAGACTCCGGATGAGGCTTGGGCCAGGGCCACCGAGGTATTCCTGCTGAATAACAGCTCCAGTTACGCCGACGCGGCCAAGAGCATGTTGCGCAATTACCTCGCACATTTCTCGCCCACTTTTCTTTTCAAAGAAGGCGATCTTTCGCTTATGCAATCCGTGCCCGGTTACGGCCAACTTCATCATGTATACGCGATACTCCTGCCGCTCGGTCTCTTTCGGGTGCTCCGTCGCCGGCGAACCGAACGATTCGGGTTGTTTGTCCTCTGGTGGATATTGATCGCCCCGATCCCGGCGTCCTTGACCAAGCTCGATCACGACACAGGACATTGCCTGCGTTCAGCGGGCGTCCTGCCGGCCTACGAGATGCTCGCCGCCCTTGGCCTGGATATGGCGGTGACGGCGGCGAGACGACGATCGCCCAAGGGCGCGCGATGGGTTCAAATCGCGGCGGTCGCGGCGGTGGGGTTCGGCGCCGCGTACTTCGGATACATCTACTTCGTCCGTTACCCCGTGGCCGCGTCCCGCGATTATTTGGCGGAATGGAAACCGGTCATCAAGGACATCCAGCGGCGACAGGCGGAGTACGACGCCGTCATGATCACCAGCGACGGCAGCGGCCACATCGGGATCCTGTATCTTTTTTATAGCCAGACCGATCCCAGGGCCTATTTT
>CAYMXF010000172.1:0-7209 GCA_964393935.1 uncultured Planctomycetaceae bacterium | reverse complement strand
ACAGCAAGGCGGAGATGGTCGGCATCGTCTTCGACGGCAACATCGAGGGCCTCGTTTGGGACTTCCAATTCAGCGACGACGTCGGCCGCGCCGTCGGCGTCCACAGCCAGGCGATCGTCGAAGCGCTGCGAAAAGTCTACGACGCCGGCCCACTGGTCGAGGAAATACTCAGGAACTGATCCGAGCCCGGAGCGCTAGCGACGGGTTGTCGCTCAGAGCCGCTGCCTGCCCGCCGTGGCGGGACCGTCAGGGAGCGCCGTGCGTAGCCGATTACGCACGTTACCTCTTACTCGTGAACAATTTTGCTCGCAGCCATTCCGCTAAACCGGCCTCATCAAGTTCGCCCTTCGCAAGTGCCAGAAACGTGGCATATTTCTCTTCGTGTGTTGCTTCAATATCCTGACCATTGAGCATGAGGAACGTCCGGCACACGACGTACGCCGTGCGTTTGTTGCCGTCGATGAACGGATGATTCTTGGCGATGCCGAAGGCGTAAGATGCGGCCAACGCCGCAAGGTCGGGCGGTGAGTCTGAGTAAGCTAGGAGATTCTTGGGCCGGGCCAGCGCGGATTCGAGAAGCCCGGCGTCGCGAAGGCCAGCCTCGCCGCCATGTTCGGCAATCTGGCGCAGGTGTATCGCCCGAACCACGTCGTCCTTGACCCAAATCGGCTCGCGCATCGACCGTTACTCCGCGAGCTTGCGAAGCACAGCACGATCCTCGCGCATGACACCTTCCGCGACCTTCATTTGTTTGCCAATTTCCAGACTGAGCTTATTTCCAATGTATGCGTCGATGTCCTGCAAGACTTCGTCATACTCAGCCTTATGTATCCGCTTGGACTCAAAATCAATCTGCACGTCTTGTAGGAACTTCTCGAAGTCCTTGTTTTGCTCGCACAACTTGTTAATTGTCTCCCAGTCAAGGGATTCCTTGACTCGGGCGGGGTATACAACGGTTGACGCGTCAATGTCGTGAGGGTCCAAGTGAATGATGCCGATGCCGAAGGACGACGCAAGACGCTCTATTTCAGCAAGGAAATCATCGTCTTGGACAATCGAAGCAGCGACAAGATAACCCTCATGCGCCCAAGAAGAATTTGATACGGCCTGAAAAAAAGCCTCTCTGTAGTTAGCCTTCGAAAGTGATTTTTTCAACTCAAAGGAGAATAGCTTCAACGAGTTGTTGTCCGAAAGTCGGTTGAATTCTATGACGTTGGGCCTCCAGTCATCAAGCGGCAAGTAAAATCCCACCATGTCTGGATGATTCCATTCATTGTAACCAGGGCGCGCAGATTTTTCGTGAAATATGGTCTTTGTGTAGATCGATCTGCCGCGATTGAAGGATGGGTTCGCGTAGACAAAGTAAGTCAACAACGGGTGGAGATCGCGTTCTCGGAATCCCAACGTCGTTTCGATTTTTCTAGAGTCCTCCTTTTCCAACCGTTGGATCGTATCAGGAGCGAGTTCACTTTGTCGTTCTTTTAGAAAAAACCTAGTGGGTCGTTTTCCGACTTTGATGAATCTCGATTCTTCGTTGTCGCGTACTTCCACATAAAGACGAGCTCCCAGAGTCTGCCAGGGTGTTTTTCCGCTACTCTGGACTTTATTGGCAAGGTTCCTCTCCTGTCCGGCTTGCCAGATTTCCTGATATGTCAGCGGCTTCGTCGCTTCTCGTAGAACATCGTGAGCAACATCAAGAAAGGAATAACCCATCTGACTTTCTCCCTATTTGTGCGTCGAGGCTCTTGAAATTCCGTAATCCGAAATCCCTAATCCACCATTCTAAGCGATTTACGTACTGCTGTGCAAAACGGTTTCACCGTCAACGGTTCACCCGTCGCGCGCTTCGTCAACTTGTTCAACGAGTAGAGACGGCCCTGCCCACACCCGAGCGGCGCCGATTGCGCCGCGATGGCCGGCCCCCACGAGCCGTTGGTGCGGGTCGAACGCCCCGCCGACCGTTGCCGGACGTTCGCGTCTGATCGCCGCGGCCCGCCAACAGACCGGCCACGCTGATGTCCTCGTCCAGCGCGTCCCAGTGCAGGCCCGTTCCGCCGCCGCTCATCTCGAACTTCGCCCGCTGCCGCGGCGTGGCGCGCTGTAACCGCGGGAAATAGGCCAGCGGCACAGCCAATCTTCGACCGTCGGTCAGCTCCAGCCACAAATTGGCATCGTCGAACCAGACTCGTGACGCGGCCGCCTTAGTCGCCGAAATACTCATGCCATACCTCACGATTAGCCATTCCGCAATCCGCATTCCGAATTCCGCATTTTTCACCGATTCACATACTGCTGCGCAAAATACTTCGCCGTCAGCGGCTCGCCCGTCGCGCGCTTGGTCAACTCGTTCCACGAATAAAGATTGCCGGGACCGAAGATTTGCTTGCGCAGATAATCCCCCGCCTCCTTGCGGCCGTAGAAGCTCGTCTTCGTCGGATCGCTCACGTGCAGCACGTTCGCCGCGATACAGTGCTGCACCTGGCTGGCGAACAAATCGCCCATCATGTAACTGTGGTAATAGACCGGCGCGGTCACGATGTGAATCTTCGCCGCGTAATCCGGCCGGCTCGTCGTCTCCGGCGGGTTGAGAAGTTGATACTTCTTCTTCAAATCCCACCACAGCTTGCCCAAATCCTGCTGCGGGTTGTCGTACATCCCGCGCTCGAAGCGGACCATCACCTGCGCCCAGCGGCTGAAAATGAGCTTCTCCGCGCGCAGCTCGCGCCGCGCCGCCGCGACCACCGCCGCCGCCTGGTCCGGCGGGAGCTTGCGGCACTTCGTCAACCAATCCTCGTTCTTCGACATCGCCCCGATCATCATCGCGAACCCCTCGGTCGTGATGCTGTGCGACGCCTCGTGCAGCACGAACGGCACGCTCTTATCGATGTACTTGTCGTACACCGCATGGCCCAACTCGTGCATGACGGTGTCCGCCCACATGGCGTTGGGCTTGATGTTGCACAGCGTCCGCACGTCGCCCTCGCGGTCCAAATCCGTGCTAAACGCGTGCGGGCTCTTGCCGGGCTTCTCGTACAAATCGCTCCGCGCGATGATGTCGTCCACCTCCAGGCCCAGGCTCGTGTAGTAATTCTTCGTCAGGGCCAGCAGGTCCTGGTCCTTGAAGACGTCGTCCATGTTGACCGCCTCGATGGCGGGGGCTTCCTGGAAAAAGAGGTCGCCGAAATGCCACGGCCGCAGGCCCGTCGCGGTGACGCTGAACCGCTCCCCGCGGGCCTTGTCGATGTCCGCCTTGAGCGATGCAAACGGGCCGGCCGTCAGCGAATCGAGTTCGTCGAACAGGCGGATCAACTGATCGTCGCCGACCTCGTCCAACTCCAGCTTCATCACGTAGTAGTTCTTGAAGCCGAGTTGACGGGCGAGTTCATTCCGCAGCCGCACGACCTCCTTGAGCTTGCCCTCGATCTTTTGCCCGACGGCCATGTAGCCTTCCCACGCCTCTTGGGCCTTCTGCGATTCCTTCGTGTCGGAGAGGATCTGCCGCACGTCGTTCTCGGTCAGCTCCTTGCCGCCGACCTTGCTGCGATGCGTGTTGAAGATTTGTTCGACCTCGTTCTCGATCTCCACGATCTTCTTTTGCAGCGCGGGGTCCGCCTGTCCCGGCAAAAATGTCTGATACATCACTTCCAACTCGCGCTTCAGCACCGGGTCGGCGACCTGCCCGCCGTCGCGCAGCGTCTTGAGCTTCGCGAACGTCGCCTTGTCGCTGTGCAGATCGACCAGCGCCCCCTCCGCCTGCTTCTTTTCCGCATAGGCGGCGTCCGAGCCGGTCGTGTTCGCCACCCACCACGCCTTCGAGGATCGCAAAAAAAGCGGCTTGAACTTCGCCAGATAGGCGTCGTGCAGCGCGCGAAATTCCTTTTCCGCCGCCGCCGACCCGCCTGCCGTACTCACCGGGCTCGGGCCGTCGGCCCGCGCGAACGATGAAGAAACACTCATGACCGCCACCACACATAAGGCTGTTTGCCGCTTGAACATCGTTTTCTCCCGAGGCGTTGAAGGATTGTCACGGCCAACAGCATACCATCCCGCCGCCGTCAGCGCAAGCCCGATCAGAGCCGCACCCGTAAGGAAGCGCCGACAAACGCCTGAACTCGGACTGTGCCCCGATTCAAGCACGAAGCGTGGACAACAGGCTCTTTTTTTCGGTACAATGCTGTTTTCTCCCGATCGGGAGTCGCAGGCGTTCGCCGTCGTTTTGGAGGTCGTCTCATGGGCAGTCTCGAGGGAAAAATCAGTCTCGTCACCGGAGGTTCGCGCGGCATCGGCCGGGCCATCGCCCTGGCGCTCGCCCAAGCCGGCTCGGACGTCGCCCTGACCTACATCGCCAACCGCAAACCTGCGGAGGATGTCGCCGCCCAGATTCACAAAATGGGAAGAAAGGCGATCGTCTACAAAACCGACGTCTCCGTGCCGGAGGAAGACGACGCGCTCGTCGAGCAGTTGAGCAAGGACTTCGGCAAGATTCAGATCGTCGTCAACAACGCCGGCATCACCCGCGACAAATCCTTCGTCAAGATGGATCGGACGATGTGGCACGACGTGCTCAACGTGAACCTCACCGGCCCGGCTATGATCATCCATCGGCTCATCAAACCGATGATCGACGCCGGCTGGGGCCGCATCATCAACATCACCAGCATCGTCGGCCAGATGGGCAACTTCGGCCAAGCCAACTACGCCGCGGCCAAAGGCGGCCTGATCGCCCTCACCAAGACGCTCGCCCGCGAGTTCGCCAAGAAGGGCGTGACCGTCAACGCCGTCGCCCCCGGCTTCATCGAAACCGACCTGACCGCCGAAGTGCCGACCGCGTCGCTCGACATCGTTCGTCAGATGACGCCGATGGGCCGGCTCGGCAAGCCCGAGGAAGTGGCCGCCGCTGTCGTCTTCCTCGCCTCGCCCGAAGCCTCGTTCATCACCGGCGAAATCCTCGGCGTCAACGGCGGGATGTACATGTAAGAGAACCAAAGCGATGAAACCATGAAGCGGCTAAACGTTCTGGTTGGATCGGTTCTGCTGCTATGTGGTTTCGCGGTCTGTTCACGGCCCGAGGCTTTCACAAAGTCCGAACCGCCAACCGAATCGGCCACGGTGGTCATACCGAAGCTGTGGAACACAGCGGCCCTCTCAAACTGGGCGACCCCGCTTGTGGGCGGATTCCTTCCAGACTATGTCTCGCCGGAGGACTATTACGCGGCGCCCGTGGACAATCTGCGGACCTACCCCGTGTACCACCCGGACCGCGAGCCGCCGGGATACTGGCATTGGCTCCATCAACAGAAGCCGCAGCCTCTGATCGAGATCGGCGTGGCGCGCACCGAGGCCAAGTGGGTGGCTGCGGGAAAGCGTGTGTTCGAGGAGCTCGACGAAGTCGACGCGCGGACGTCCGATCCCGCCGGAATCGCGTGGATGCGCGACCCGAAAAAGATCAGCGAACACCAACCGGTGATGACCAAGGACGGACAGTTCCCGTTCTTCCGCTGGGTGGTGGACACCGACAACGTGCTCAAGCTCAGTGTGGCGAATTGCGCTTTGTGTCACTCGCGCGTGATGCCCGACGGCAGCCTTCTGAACGGCGCCCCAGGGAACCTCTTCGAGTGGGACTTCTCCGGGGCCGCTATTGACGCAACCGGCCGTGCCGAAGAGGAGTACGACAAGCGCCACGGCGCGAAAATGACCGCGGAGGAGCGCTTTTACGCCAATTGGGGCGTGCCGTGGCTAAAAGACGACATCCACATTCAGGCCAAGAAAAAGTGGGCGGAGGACCAAAACTTCTTCTGGGAGAGCATGGAGCTCGGCACGATGGATCGCCCCAACGGCAGCTTCTTCTGGATCAACAAGATCGCGGATCTCATCGGCGTCCGTGATCGACGGTATCTGGATGCGACAGGGACGCACGCTAACCGCGGCCCTGAGGACATAGCCCGATACGGGGTCCTGGTGGAATACGCCGATACTGGGTCGTTCGGCGGCCACACGGCCAGTCCGAAGGGAAAGCGCCTTACAGCCCGTCTGTTTGCCGACCGTCCCCCGGACGAGGCGATGTACGCCCTCGGTCACTACCTCTATTCGCTCGACTACCCACCGAACCCGAACCCCTTCGACGACTTGGCAAAGCGAGGTCAGAAAATATTCGAGGCCGAGGGCTGCACCGAGTGCCACACGCCGCCGCTCTACACGAACAACAAGCTGGTGCGTGCTCCCGGGTTCGATCCTCCCGAAGGCGACCAGGCTACGCAGCGCCTCAACATTTCGTTGCGCCGTGTCGGGACGGACGCGGGCCTGGCGACGAAGACGCGCAAAGGAACGGGCTACTACAAGATTCCCATGCTGCGCGGCCTGTGGTATCGCGGCCTGTACGAGCACTCGGGGTCGGTCGCCGCACTGGAAGACTGGTTCGATCCGAAGCGGCTCCGCGAAGATTATGTCCCGACCGGCTGGAAGGGGCCCGGCGTCAAGACGCGCGCCGTCCCAGGGCACAAATTCGGCCACGACCTGTCAGACGAGGACAAGAAGGCGCTGATCGCGTTCCTGAAGACCCTATGAGGCGCGAAACCGGGTCTGCTCGATTTCGCCGCTGGGAGAAAGGCAGGTGTATCGTGCATCGGTTGCAGGGTTGGAAAACGTACGTCTGTTGGCTGGGCGTCGTGATCCTCGGCTGTTCGCTGGGACGGAAGCATCCTGCGTTGCAGCCCCGGGAATCCGACATCGTCGTCCCGCGGCTTTGGAATGCGCAGGACCTGAAGGACTGGGCCACGCCGCTGGCCGGTGGGTTGCATCCTGATTACATCGCTCCAGAGGAGTATTACGCGGCGCCAGTGGACAATCTGCGCACCTATCCCGTCTATCACCCAAACCGCGAGCCGCCGGGATACTGGCAATGGCTCCAGCAGCAGAAGCAGCAGCCGTTGATCGAGATCGGCGTGAAGCGCAGCGAGGCAGAGTGGATCGCATCGGGCGAGAGGGTGTTTGAGGAACTCGACATTGTCGAGTACCGCACCGACGACTCGAAGGCGATCGCTTGGATCCGCGATCCCGAGGCCGTCAAGAAAGACCCTCCGGTAGAGACGAAGGACGGCGTATTTCCGTTCTTCCGCTGGGTGGTGACGGCGCCAGGTCAAATCAAACTGGGCACTGCTAACTGCGCGATGTGCCACCAGCGTGTTCTGGACGATGGAACGCTGCTGCGCG
>CAYMXF010000171.1:5380-7224 GCA_964393935.1 uncultured Planctomycetaceae bacterium | reverse complement strand
GCGGCCTCCAGGCACGCGCGGGTCAGCCGCTCGACGTTGGCCTCCTCGTTGTAGCAGGGGAAAAAGATGGACAGTGCGGGCAGTCGCTTCATCGCCCCCCAGTAAGCGCGGCCGCGTAGGCGGCGTCAAGTCCGCGGCCACGGTACCGGGCCTGGCGAGTCGTTAGGCGGCCTTCTTGAGCGATATCGTACGCCGCCGCGCACGACCGACGGATAAATGCTATACTGGGCAAAGAGTTCGAGCCCGGTTCTTCGCCGTCTTGGGGTTACCGTGGTGACGCGACATCTACCGATCCGACGATTCTTTTGCGGCCTTGTTGCCGCGACAAGCTGGTTCGGCGCGGCGTGCAACACCATGCCGCCCGTCGTGACCGGCGGCACCGTGACGAGTGGGCAAGACTCCGGCCAGCAATCCACCGGCTCGGGTACGACCACGGCGGCCGTCAGCGCGACGCAGCTCGAGCAGCTCTCGTTGGAGCGGATCAACCGCGCGCGGCTAAAGCCCGCGGCCGAGGCACAGTCGGCGGGCATCGCCCTCAACGAAGGTTTGCCGGCGGGGCAGATCGATGCGACTCCCAAGCAGGCCGTCGCGATGAACGCCTCGCTGGTGCAATCAGCGCGAGGGCATAGCGACGACATGATCAACAGGGACTATTTCGATCACAACACACCCGAAGGCGTCACGCCGTACGACAGGATGACCCAGGCGGGTTATCTGATCTTCACCGCCGGAGAGAACCTGGCATGGCGCGGCACGACCGGGACCATCGATGAGGTACAGACCGTCGAACTGGAGCACACCGACTTGTTCGTCGACTCGGACATCGCCGGCCGGGGACACCGCGTCACGATGCTCAACAGCGCGTTTCGCGAGGTCGGCATCGGCATCACCCACGGCGTATTCACCAAGAACAGCCAGAACTTCGATTCGATCATGCAGACGCAGGACTACGGCGCGTCGCCGAGTTCGCCGACCTTTGTCCTCGGCGTGATCTATAACGATACGAATTCCAATGGGTGGTACGATGCAGGCGAGGGCTCCGCGAGTTCGCCCGTCGCGCTCGGCGACGTATCGAAGACGACGAACTCGGCGGGCGGATACTCGTTCGCTGTGAGTCAACCGGGTACGTATACGCTCGGCTTTGCCGCCAATCGGTCGCAAACCGTGACGATCAACACGGGCTCGCCGAACATCAAGGTGGACTTCGTCGGTGGCTCACAGATCGTGATCAACCTTGGCGTCGGCGTGTTGAATTAGCGCGGCGCCGCCGGTGGGTTGCGCTTCGTTGCCGGTCCTTCCGGGCTTCCTTATTATCCGCGGGTGATGAGCCCGATCTTCGTAACCTTTCTGTTGCTGGCAGGTTGGGGAACCTTCGCCTGGCAGATGCTCCGTCGTTGGCGGCTGATGACGCTCGGGCCGGGGGAGAATCGCCTCGATCACGTCGGCGAGCGGCTGAAGCGAACGTGGAAGTATGCCTTCGCCCAGAAGCGGATGCGGCGATACTGGTGGGCCGGAATCGCGCATCAGGTCATCTTCCTCGGCTTCTTCGTTTTGCTTTTGCGTACGCTGATTCTCTGGGGACGCGGTTACAACGAGGATTTTGACTTCTGGCTCTTTGGCGAGAATCAGCCGCTAGGCAAGATTTATTCTTTCCTGAAGGATGTTTTTGCGGTGCTGGTGCTGGCCGGGACCGCCTTGTTCTTTTATTACCGGTTGGTCCTTAAACCGGAGCGGCTGTCGAAGGGGTTCGAGGGCATTCTGATCCTGCTCATCATCGCCACGATGATGCTCGCGGACATCCTGTACGACGGGGCTTCGCTCGCCCGCGACGCACACGATGAGGC
>CAYMXF010000171.1:0-5280 GCA_964393935.1 uncultured Planctomycetaceae bacterium | reverse complement strand
TGCGGGCGATGTACGGACTATTGCCCCGCCTCGAACACCGGGAAGCTGCTCTCACCGAAACAATTGACGCTCGATCTGCGGGATTTTCTGTACGAGAATGAGAAAACGCTCGTCGGGGTCAAGGATGCGGATGGCGGCAATGGTAATGTGACGCTGGCGGATTTAGTTCCGATGGTGATTAAGCCCGAGGTGCTTTGGGCCTGCACGACGTGCGGGGCGTGCGAGACGGAATGCCCGGTGTTCATCACCTTTGTCGACAAGATCATCGAGATGCGGCGGAACCTGGTGATGGAAAAGTCGGAATTCCCCGCCGAGTTGCAGAACGCCTTCCGCGGCATGGAGACGAACTCGAACCCGTGGAACTTCCCGGCGTCGGACCGCGCCGGCTGGGCGGCGGATTTGGGCATTCCACGGATGAGCGAGAAGCCCGACGCGGCGGTGCTCTTTTGGGTCGGCTGCTCGGCGTCGTTCGACGATCGAGCGAAAAGGATCGCCCGCGCGACGGCGCAGCTTCTCAAGACGGCTGGCGTGGACTTCGCCATCCTCGGCGAACAGGAACAATGCACCGGCGACCCGGCCCGGCGAGCCGGCAATGAGTTCCTCTTCCAGATGCTCGCCCAGGCGAATGTCGAAACGCTTAATAGCTACAAACCCAGGACGATTGTCACGACCTGCCCGCACTGCTTCAACACGCTGCTCAATGAATACCCGGACTTCGGCGGGCGATTCAACGTCGTGCATCACTCGGTGTTTCTGTCGAAACTCGTGGAAGAGGGCAAGCTCAAACCGCGAAACCGCGTCGATGCCCGCGTGGCCTACCACGATTCCTGCTACCTGGGGCGGTACAACGAGGTCTACGATCCGCCGCGCGACGTGCTGCGGTCGATCCCCGGTCTGACGGTCCTGGAGCCGCGCGAGACGCGCGACCGCGGGATGTGCTGCGGGGCGGGCGGGGCGCAGATGTTCAAGGAGGAGGAACACGCCCGACCCGGCGCGACCGGTGAGCGCGTCAATCTCCGCCGGACGGATCAGCTCTTGGAGACCAATCCGGACATGGTCGCGTCGTCGTGCCCGTTTTGCCAGCGGATGCTCATCGACGGCCTGGCCGGTCGGCAGCGCGCGGAGGTGCAGCAATTCGACGTGGCGGAGTTGTTGTGGAAGGCGGTAGAGGCCAAGGCCGGGTAACATTCAGGCTCGTAGCAGTGTTATCGTGATCGGGTCCATCGTTGCGGTGCATCCGAGTGGGTATTCCTTCGGAGATCCCAGTGGCGATCACATCAGGCGCAAGGCTTGGTCCCTACGAAATCCTCTCGCCGCTCGGCGCGGGCGGGATGGGCGAGGTCTACCGCGCGCGGGACACTCGCCTCGATCGCGAAGTAGCAATCAAGGTGCTGCCCGAAGCGCTCGCCCGTGACAAGGAGCGCATTCTACGCTTTGAGCGCGAAGCGAAGGTCCTCGCTTCGCTCAACCATCCCAACATCGCGGCCATCCACGGGTTCGAGGATGTAGAGGGCAAGCGTTTCCTGGTGATGGAGTTGGTGGAGGGCGCGACTCTGGCGGACCGACTCCGCGATGGGGCGTTGCCCGTTGAGGACGCCTTGACGATTTGCCGGCAGATCGCCGAGGCCCTCGAAGCCGCCCACGAGCGAGGCATCATCCATCGTGACCTCAAGCCCGGCAACGTGATGCTCACGGCCGACGGCAGGGTCAAGGTGTTGGACTTCGGCCTGGCTCGTACCGCCGACGTCGCTCTGTCCTCGACGAACACTCCTGCCAGCCCCGATTCGCCCACCGCCACGTCGCCCGCGATCGTCCACTCCCCGACGATTCCCGGGGCGATCATGGGCACGGCGGGATATATGTCGCCCGAGCAGGCCCGCGGCAAGCCGGTCGATAAGCGATCAGACATCTTCTCGTTCGGCTGCGTGCTGTACGAAATGCTCGCCGGAACGCAGCCGTTCCACGGCGAGACTGTGGCCGACTCACTGGGAGCGACGCTGCACAAGGAACTCGATCTCACGCAGTTGCCCGCGCACACTCCGCCGGAAGTCCGCCGGGTCCTGCGCCGGTGCCTGGCCAAGGACAAACACCTTCGCCTGCACGACATCGCCGACGTTCGCCTCGAACTTGAATTGGTCGACACCGAATCTGAAGCGGATTCCTCGCCCACGGCTGTCGGTTCATGGAAGGCTCGCGCGCTGGCATCCTTTTTGTTGGGTGCCGTTGTCGTGTCATTGGCCCCCCGCTTGCTGAATCGACCGGTTACACCTTCGCCCCAGCCCGTTACGCGTTTTTCACTCAGCGGAATCGGCATGCCGGTGGACGCCTTTCAGGGGCTGGCCCTCTCACCGGACGGCCGGCGTCTAGCATACCGGGCTATCGACGAGGACGGTCGCGAGCGCTTGCGCATGCGCGCGTTCGATTCCCTGGAAACCAAGACGCTCGCGGGAAGCGAAGGCGGCTGGATGCCTTTCTTTTCTCCTGACGGCGAGCGGGTCGCCTTTTACAGCAAGGGTCTTCTCAAGATGGTTTCGCTTTCGAGCGGCATTGCCAAGACCATCGCCCTCATTGACCGCGGTGGCTACTCCGGCGCTACAAGGATGCCTGACGACAGCATCGTCTATGCCAACTCTTCGGAGCAGCTAGGGCGGGTGCGGGTTTCGGGGGGCCAGGTTGAGACTTTGGAGCTCAACGGTCTCCACAAAGGCCACTTCGTTGTGTCGCCATGGGCGTTGCCGGATGGTGAAGCCCTGCTTTGCGGCGTGAGCGACGGATCGGGATTCAATATCGCCGTCTACGAACTGGCAAGCCGCAATTTGACCATTCTTGCGGAGAACGGATTCAACCCGACGTATGTGGCCAGCGGGCACATACTATTTCAGCAAGGAACGAATGATCTGATGGCGGTGCCGTTTGACGCGCGACGGCGACGCGTGACGGGTGAGCCCTTCCCGGTGGTTCAGGACATCGGCCGGCGCGTCAGCTATCAGGTGCGCATGTTTTCGGCAGCCTCCGACGGAACGCTCGCGTACATCCGCAAATCTACGAATCTCGAAACCGGCGCACTCGTGTGGATCGATCGACAGGGAAAGTCAACGCCGATCGTCGAAGTGGACAAAGTAGTGGATATGCCACGGCTGTCCCCTGACGGCCGCCGGATCGCATTTCGCGCGCCGGCACCGAACTGTGATATCTGGGTGCACGACATCGAACGCGGCGTGACAACTCGCTTGACCCATGAGGGGGACAACCACGGCATCGCCTGGTTCGGCGATGGGCGTCGCATCGCCTTCGCTCGCCTTGGGGCCCCTTCTCAATGGGGCGTTTTTGTCGCGGCGGCGGACGGCACCGGAGAAGTCGATCAACTCTCACCCCCCGCAATCCCCAGGGGGTTCGTGTCGTCCATTTCCCCCGATGGCCAGTTTGTTCTCGCCGGATCGAGCAACGACGCAGGCGATGACGTGTATCTGGTCAATACGCGTGATAAAACCGCCAAGCCTCTATTCCACTCGCGCTTCACGGAACGGTCCGCGACCTTCTCACCCGACGGGCGATACGTGGCCTACGTCTCAGACGAATCTGGAAGAGAGGATGTCTACGTCCAGTCCTTCCCCGCGCTAGACGCGCGCGAGCAGATTTCAACGACTGGCGGCGCACAACCGGTCTGGTCGCGTGATGGAAAGGAGCTTTTCTTCAGGTTGGACCGCAAGATGATGGTCGTTGATGTCACGCTGCAGCCAGGCTTTTCCGCCGGTCGGCCGCGGGTCTTATTCGAATGCGAGCTTTCACCCAGCAGTAATTCGGGGTTGGGAGCCTACGACGTGAGCCCTGACGGCCAGCACTTCGTCATGGTCCGCGAGCGCTCCACCGTCGGCGGCGCCGAGGTCAACGTCGTACTGAACTGGTTTGAGGAACTGAAGGCCCTGACCCCGAAGAAAGCGAAATAGATGGCGCTGGACACCGGCATAAGACTCGGACCCTACGAAATCCTCTCGCCCCTCGGCGCGGGCGGGATGGGGGAGGTCTGGCGCGCCCGCGATACCAAGCTGGGTCGGGATGTGGCGATCAAGGTCGTGCCCGCGGAGGTGGCGCATGATGCCGAACGGATGGCCCGATTCCAACGCGAGGCGCAGGTCCTGGCGGCCCTGAACCACCCGCATATCGGGGCGATCTACGGTCTCGAGGAAGCCGATGGGACCAAGGCGCTGGTCCTGGAGTTGGTGGAGGGTCCAACGATCGCGGATCGGATCGCCCAGGGGCCGATCCCGATGGACGAGGCGCTCCAGATCGCTCGGCAGATGGCCGAGGCCCTGGAGGCGGCGCACGAAAAGGGCATCATCCATCGCGACCTGAAGCCGGCCAATGTGAAACTCACGCGCGATGATCAGGTCAAGGTCCTGGACTTCGGGTTGGCCAAGGCGCTGTCCGGCGACGCATCGAGTCCCAGCGTGGTGGACTCGCCGACGGTGACGGCGCAACACACCCGACCGGGCGTGATCCTGGGTACGGCCGCGTACATGAGCCCGGAGCAGGCGCGCGGCAAGGCGGTGGACAAGCGAACGGACATCTGGTCCTTCGGGTGTGTGCTCTACGAGATGCTGACCGGCGCACGGCCGTTCGGCGGCGAAACCGTCGCGGACTCCCTCGGCGCGATCCTGCACAAGGAGCCCGATCTGTCGTGCTTGCCCGTTGACACGCCGCCACAGGTTCGGCGCGTGCTCACTCGATGCCTCGCCAAGGACAGGAGCAAGCGCCTGCACGACATCGCCGACGTGCGGTTGGATCTCGAATCCACTGGCGCGCAAACCGAGACGTTCGCCGGATCTGCATCCGCCACGCAGCGACTTTCGTTACTTGTCTCATTCCTCGCCGGCGCCGCGATCGTGGCCGCCATAGCTTGGTTGCTCAATCGGCCTGCCGCTCCGGCCCTCAAGGCCGTCACACGGTTTGCTCTCAGCGGCATCGGCATGCCCATCGACGCGTTTCAGGGAATCGCGCTGTCGCCCGATGGGCGGCGGCTTGTTTACCGGGCACTTGGGGAGGATGGACGCGAGCAGCTTCACCTTCGTTCGTTGGATTCGCTGGAAGCCAAGCATCTGCGGGGAACCGAACTCGGCTGGATGCCGTTCTTCTCGCCCGACGGCGAGCGCATCGGATTCTACAGTGCCGGTTCACTCAAAGTCGTCACACTTGCCAGCGGCATGGTTCGGAAAGTCGTCGTGATAGATCGTGGCGGCTACTCGGGCGCGGTCTGGCTGCCTGATGACAGCATTATCTTCG
>CAYMXF010000170.1:5479-7242 GCA_964393935.1 uncultured Planctomycetaceae bacterium | reverse complement strand
CACGCCTCCGGCGCGTCCGGCAACCAGAGCAACCTGCTGACCTTCGACGCGGCGGCCACCGACACGCCGACGACCGACGAGTTCAAGAGCGCGCTCAAGCAGGCGCTGGGCACGATGCTCGGCTTCAAGGACGATCAGGGCGAGCCGATGCTGATCACGGCCTCCAGCCTGGTCTGCCTGGTCCCGCCGACGATGCTCTTCACCGCCAGCGAGGCGATCAACGCGACGATCATCGGCAGCTCGACCAACGTCTTGCAGGGCGTCGCGCGGGTCATCGCCCTGCCGTGGCTGACGGACAAGTCGAAGTGGTACCTGCTCAAGACCGACGGCGTCATTCGGCCGTTCATCTTTCAGGACCGCGAGCCGGTCGAGTTTGGGGCGCTGGCCGAGGATTCCGACGAGGGTTTCCGGCGGGAGAAGTTTTTGTTCGGCGTGCGGGCGCGCTACCGGCTGGCCTATGGTTACTGGCAGTTCGCCGCCCGCATGGACTTCGTGTGATTCGCCGGAGGGGAATGGAGCGCAGCCGCCATCGGCTGTGCATCGGGGAGGGCGGCGTGGGCCGGCGACGGCGCGCCCCAGTATGCGAGGCGCGTGCGGCGCTTCGTTTGCGGCGGCCACTTGAGCCGGCCCGCGCTCTCCCCGCTTTGTTGTGGCACCGGCTATTAGCCGGTGCGACACAGGCTAAGAGCCTGTGCCACAAAAACAGTCTCAAGGGTTGTGTAATGTCATACGTCACCAACGCCGAGATTCAGTCGCGCCTGGGCACGCAGGCGTATATCCAACTCACCGACGACACCGGCAGCGGCTCGGCCGACGTCGCCAAGGTCGACGAGGCGCGGCTCGGCGCCGAGGGCGAGGTCAACAGCTATCTCGCGACGCGCTACGCCGTGCCGGTGAACCTATCCGGCGAGTCGGAGGTGCAGGCCGTGCTCAAGTCGTTCGTCCTCGATCTGGCGTCGTATCGATTGCACAGCCGCCGACCGCCGGTGCCGGCGGACACCGTTCGGCGTCGCGAGGAGGCCGTGACGTGGTTGGGCCGCGTCGCTTCGGGGCTCGTGCAGTTGCCGTCGGCGGTGACGCTCGCGGAGAACGCGTCGATGGGCCCTTTGCCGCAAACGGTGGGGCCGGCTCGATCCATGACGCGCGAGAGCTTGGAGAATCTGTAGAGGAGTTCGAGGCGCGGCCATGTCCAGGTTGGGCGATCTTGAAAATGCGATCGTGGCGCGCCTCGCGGCGGCTACGATCTCTGGTTCGCCGGTCTTCGCGACGGTGCGCGGCGTGTCGGGCGGCTATCGGCCGACGCTTCGCGACGCGATCCGCCGCGAGCGCATGCCCGCCGCGCTGGTCGCCTTCACCGATGAGCCGACCGCCCCGGAAACGAACGCCGAACGATTGGGCGCGCATTTCACGGTGCTCGTCGCGGCGCAGATGTTGCGCGCGGGGGCGAACCCGAGGCTGGGCGACGCGACGGCGTTAGGCGCGTTTACGCTGATGGACAAGGTCCGCACGCAGCTCGATGGCTACGAGCCGACGGCCGACATCCAGCTTCAAAGCCTCAGCGAGAAGTTCGTCGAGGCCGATGACCGCGTGGCGATCTACGAATTGACCTATCGCGCCTGGCCGATTTACTTCGCCGCGTTGACGTTCGCAGGCGCCGCGATCGCCGGCGGCGACAGCCGGATGGCGCTCGAGGTCGGCCCGATCGAGGTGGAGCAGGCCGAGTTTCGGTTTCCCGGTCTGGCAGGCGTCTATCGGCACGCGCT
>CAYMXF010000170.1:1885-5379 GCA_964393935.1 uncultured Planctomycetaceae bacterium | reverse complement strand
TGGAGCAGGCCGAGTTTCGGTTTCCCGGTCTGGCAGGCGTCTATCGGCACGCGCTGGGCGTCCGCGCGAGGTCCATCGTCTGGCGGGGACCCGTCCGCGCCGCCGATCACGACGCACTGAACGCCATCGAGACCGGCATCGAGACGGTGATTCTGTCACGGCAGGTCGGCGACGTGGCCGACGACGCTTCGCGAGTTTTTTCCGACTGCGTGTTGGATCAGTACCTCCGCAAAGGACCGCGGCGGGTGGAAGCCAATGGCGCGGTGGTGCGGCAGAACGCCGAGCTGCAATTTTCCCAGTTATGCCCCGGTTGATGAATGGGAGTATGGACGCGTGATGATTCCGACTCGTAGAGACCAATGGGCGTCGCCGGTGACCGTGGCCGTCGAGACCGCCGCCGGGTCCGGCGCGTTCGAGGTCGACGATCGCCTTCGCGCGGACCTCGTCGAGAGCCTCAGCGATCATCACGTCGCCGTCGCCGAGATCGCGGTTCGTACAAATGGAGCGTTCGGGCCGGCGGACGCGGCACAAGCGTATCACCCCGATCGTCGGATCGTGGTTCGCGCCGAAGGGGCCGTGTGGTTCGACGGCTACCCGGTCGCCGCGCGTTTGGAGTGGCCGGAGCGGCGGCCGTCGCAACAAGAGACGGATCCTACCGTGGTCGCCGCACCGGAGTTTCGGTTGACGCTCGAACACATCGTTGGCCGGTTGGCCCGCGACATCCGCGCGCAGATCATCGGTCGATACGTGCGCGACGGGGCGATCCGCGATGGATTGGAAACCGATCCACCAATGTGGCAGGCCGCATTCGTTCCGGCGAGCGGGCTGCCGTGCATCTTCAATCTCGGCGGGGCGCCGAACTGCGATCCCGTACCGCTGCGCGTGGATGACGGCAGGGGCGGTCTGCGCGACGTGCATCTATTTTGCGAAGACGACCGCGACGACGCCATCCCATGGACCTACGCGCGGACACTGCGATATTTAATGCACTTCTATCTTGCGCCGGATACGCCGGTAAAGGCGGCCCAACTCTTTGAACAAACGGATGCGTTGGCAGCGCTGCCCGACGAAGGCCGGTCGGCGTATCGCGAAAATGATCCATTGGCTTATGCACTGCTCGCCCGGCCGGATTCGCTCGTCGCCGAGGCCGCGAGTTTGCTGGAGGCGATTGCCCTTCTGTGCGACGCATCGGGCTTGCACGTGACGGCCGAGAGCGCGTCGCTCGGCAGCGGCGTCGTCACTCAAATTCGAGTGTGGTCCAACACCAGCGGACCGGGGCGGCAACTGAAGCTGGCGAGTGACGCGCATGACGCCTCGCTACGCGATCTCTTCGAAGCCAATAATCTCGCGGGCGCGATGCTTTCTTGGGACACGCGCGGGATGACCGACACGTCGATCGTCGTCGGCGACGTCAAGCGGTACGCCGCGACGGTCGAACTCGTGCCCGGCTGGCTGCCGGAGGAAGGGCTGGACAACGTCGGGTCGTCGCTGCGAGGCGGCGCGAAGTCCGTGGCGCTGACCGACGAACAGATTCTCTCGCTGGGCGACGAGGCCGCCCAAAGCGAATGGTTCGCGGCTTATCACCGGCAAGGCCCGGCGTTCACCGAGCATTGGCGGGTCGGCCGGCTTTGGGTGCTCAACGAGACCGGCGATCTTGACCCATCGCTCTATTCGCGAAACGAGCCGTTCGACGCCTACGCCCCGTTTGATTTTTTCGCCGTCGCGCCGGGCCCGTGGATGCGGCGCAGGCGGAGACTTCTGCCGGTCGCACGCGAGCCGGACGGCCTGGAAGACGTTTGGGTCGAGGTGAGCTTTGACGACGGGACGACGTGGACGCCGATTCCCGGAGGTTATCAGGTCTTGTCGGATCAATGCGGCCTCTGGTTCGACGCGCCGAATCCCCTGTCCGTCAGCCCGTCGGGACGCGCCGCCGAGCAGAACCTTTGGTACGCGCTGATCGACCAGACGTGCCGCGTGCGCGTGACGGCGATGATCGAATCGGACGACCGGCTGTGCGCGGAGGCGTCCGACACGGCGGCGCCGACGCTGTTACGAAGTGCGTCGGTCACGTATTCGCCGCAACGTTTCCAATTCGTGGGCAAGGATGAACTTGCCATGGCGCGGGAAGCAGCGCGTTTGGCGGGGGAGGGCGCCTCTCGCGAGGTCGTAGCGACGCCGATCATCCCCTGGCTCGATCGCGAATATCAGATCGGCGATCGCGTTCTCGGCGTGCGCGGCCGGGGCGTGGAACTCCATACACAGCGAACGCCGACGCGGCGATCCGCCTGCGTCGTCGGAAAGCGATACCGCATCGGCGGCGGGCGTTGGCAGACGGAGCTGGTCCTAGCATCCGCCGAGACGCAGGTCGGAGTGGAGCGTTAGCATGGAATCTGTCGCCATCGAAATCCCGCGAAGCCGAGCCGTCCGCGGTGGCGACCGCTTCGAAATCTTCGGCGACGGCCGCACGGGCGTCCTCGATATCTCCAAGCCGCTGACTGATCGGCCGATCGCGTTCTGGGACGGTCTGCCGGGACGTCGCGGCCATTTGCTGGACGGCCATCTGTCGGCGTGTCACCTGGACAACGTCATTCCGGACGGACACCTGGCCGGTCGCCATCTGTACGCCGAACACCTGTGGCCCGCTGCACCGGTCATGTTTATTTCGTCGCCGCTTTACTTCGGCGTCTTTGGATTCTCGGCGAGGACCGTCGATGCCGCGGGCAACGCGAGCGCCGCGCTTTCCCCCATCGTGGCGCGGCTGGTGAACTCCAGCCCCCGGTTCGCGACGGGGCTGACCAAATCAGGATTCGACGAAACGAGCGGGCGATTGACGCTGACGTTTGAGCGCTCGCCGGACCTGTAAGAGAATGAGAGAAAAACTCGGATCGACGATGGCGTACTTCAGAGCCGCGACCGTAAGGGAGCGCCGGGAGATTATTCGACTGATGCAGGCGCGTGACATGCGCGGTGCACGCGACGCGATTCGCGCGAGAAGGCGGACGAAGAAGCGCGAAGGCTCAGTTTCGAGAACGAAGAATTCGCTCGTTCCAACACCAATCGGCGCTCCCTTACGGTCGCGGCTCTGATCGGACGGCCGTCTTCGGACAGTGCAATGACGAGAAACGAATAGGAGCAATTGCATATGCCAGACGTTTTTCCAAATGAAGCGTTTCCATCCGATGCCGCCGTCGCGCTGCTCGACGGGACGACGGACAACAAGACCGGTCTGTCGTACATCGCCAAGGGCGTGGGGCCGGCAAGCGTGCCGAGCTACGAGGTGCAGTACAATCGCCGGCAGCAGCGGGCCAATCGGCGGCTGGCGCTGGCGGCCGAGGGCCTCGTCGTCGATGAAGGCTCGCTGAAGGTCGGCGTCTATCCGTTCAACTACACCTTTCACGGCGTGCGCAAGCGTTTCGCCGGCGCGACGAACCAATCCGTGCCGGACAATTCCACGCGCTACGTCTACGTCGACTCGTCCAATGCGATCCAGATTG
>CAYMXF010000170.1:0-1785 GCA_964393935.1 uncultured Planctomycetaceae bacterium | reverse complement strand
CCGGACAATTCCACGCGCTACGTCTACGTCGACTCGTCCAATGCGATCCAGATTGCGACGGCGTATCCGGCCGGCGTCTCCGCCTGCGTGCCGCTTGCCAAGATCACGACGGCCGGCGGCGCGATGACCATCGAGCCGGAGATCGGCTACGCCCGAGCCGTCGTCGCGTCGGCGGCGGTTCAAATCGCCGTGACCGTCGGCGTGGAAAGCGCCAACACCATCGCGGTGACGCTTCAGCTTCAGGAGGCGGATGGCACTCCCCTCGCGCGGCGCTGGCTCGCGGAAGTCTGGCTGAGCGGCTCGGCGTATGGCGACCTCGTCGCCACGGCTCCGAGCGGCGGCGTGACCGTCGCCACCGGGCAGCAACTCGGCGCTCAACTCGTGACCGGCAAGCACCTCAAGATCGTGTCGACCGCTGACGGCCAAATCATCATCAACCTCGTGGAAGCCGGCGCGACGGCGTTTTATCTCATGGCGGTCGGCGGCGGCGCGGACCTCGTCGCCGGCGGGCCGATCACCTTCGCGTAACAAAGGAGCCAGACGATGATTCTTCATTCGCCGATCGCCGTTCCACCCGATCCGCTCGCCGGACCTCGCACCATCGGAACGGCCGCCGATTATGTTCGCTTCGATCCCGCCGCCGCGGCGTACACGCTCGCCGGCGCGGGCCGGCCGACAAAACGGCTGGCCGTGTCGGGCCCCGCGGTCGCGGCCTATGTCATCGGCGTCGCGACCGCCACGCGCTTGACCACCAACGCCAACACCAGCGCCGACTTTCCCGCCCTGCAAGTCACGGCGACCAACGACGGTGGGTGGAGATCCCTCATGGTCTTGATCGACGACGTTTGCGACGTCGCCGACACCGCGAGTGTGATCGTCCCCGTGCAGGCCGCCGCCGCCGCGTCGGGCAACATCTCGCTCCGGGTCGATTGGGACCGCGCACGAGATGGGACCAACGGCATCTCGGAAGGTTCGGCGACGAATGTCTTGGCCGGGCCGACGGCCGCCGGCGACATCCTCTACGCAGTCGCGGGCACGATCCCCGCGGGCACGTTCGCCGTCGGCGACGCGGTGGGAATCGCCATTCAACGGCTGGGAGCGAGTGACGCGAGCGACACATACACCCAGGACCTGCTCATTGCCCGATTCGCATGGATTCTTTTCAAGCGCAACAAGCTGTAACGCAATGGCGCCGGGGCGATACACGGCGGGCCGGGAGGATAAGGCATGTTGGACAGCATTCGAGTCAAGAAGGGAACGACGCGGCGACTGATCGCGGTTTACGTGGACGCCGCCGGCGCGCTCAAGACCGGTCTGGCGGTCGGGGTGCGCGTCGTTCGCGTGAGCGATGGTAAATACCTCAAGAACGACGGGACGTGGTCGAGCACGCCGACGTCGGAGCCGGCGGGCGTGGAGTGGTCCGCCGCGAACAACCCGGGCGTGTATTACTACGACTTCGCCGTGCCGGCCGCGTCGGATCAATATTTGCTGCGCATCGACGGCGGATCGGCGGCGGCGAATCGCTACGCCTACGCCTGGCTGGAGGCGGTGGCGGTGGACGACGCGGATTTGTACAAAATCAAGGCCGCCCTCATCAACAAACAGAAGCAGGCGATCGCCACAGGCGTCGTGACGATCATGGACGACGACGGTTCGACTCCGCTGGTCACGCTGACGCCGAGCGTCGACGACCCCGACAGCGCGACGCAGAACATCCTGACGCCGAGTTGAGACGCGGCATTCCTGTTCCCTCCCCTTACGAAGGGGAGGGTCAGGGTGGGGTTT
>CAYMXF010000169.1:0-7294 GCA_964393935.1 uncultured Planctomycetaceae bacterium | reverse complement strand
GCATCGTCTGCGACAGCTCCGCCCTCGTCTCACCGAGCCCCACCATGAGCCCGCTCTTCGTGAAGACCTCCGGCCGCATCTCTTTGACCTTGCGGAGCACGTCCAGGCTCCGGCGATACCGCGCCTGGGGCCGGATCGACGGTGACAAGCGCTCGACCGTCTCCTGGTTGTGGTTATAGATATCGGGCCCCGCTTCGCACAGCGTCGCCAGCAATTCATCCCGGGCATGAAAGTCCGCCGGCAACACCTCAATCGCGCACTGCGAGGTGACGGCGCGAATCTCCCGCACACACTCCGCAAAGTGCCCCGCCCCTTCATCCGGCAGATCGTCCCGGGCCACGGCCGTGATGACGATGTGGCGAAGGTCCAGCGCCGCTACGGCCTTGGCAAGCCTCCGCGGCTCCGTCCCGCTGGGCGGATCGGGCCGGGCCGTCGCCACCGCGCAAAAGTGGCACCGCCGCGTACACCGGTCGCCCAAAATCATGAACGTCGCGTGCCGATGCGACCAACATTCGCTCAAATTGGGGCACCGCGCCTCTTCGCACACCGTCGCAACGCCGCTGGCCTCCACGATCTTCCGCGTCTGGAGCAAGACGTCGCCCGTCGGCAACGGCCGCTTGAGCCAAGGCGGCAGCCTCCGTTCGCGTCCCGATGAACCGGCTTCCAAGACCTCAAGTTGCATAGAATCAAATAGCGACGTCCGAAACTACTGGTCGGGCCGGGACGGCGTCCCGGCCTCGTCGAGCCGGCTTAGTATAGCCGGATTACGTCAGGCATCGAACGGGCCAGATCGCGAGGTGCGACATGATTCAGCTACGTCGAATCCTCTTCCCGACCGATTTTTCCGACTTGTCGCTGCACGGCCTGAAATACGCACGTTCCTTCGCGGAGTCTTACAAGTCGGAATTCCACGTCCTGCACGTCGTGGACGAGGCGTATCAATACTGGATGGCGATGGGCCCAAACAGCCTGCCGATCGGCCCGACGCCGGACGAAGTCGTTTCCGGCGTGAAAGAGGAGCTGGGCAAGTTCGTAAAAAAACACCTAGCCGACATGATTCCTCCCATAGTTTCCACCATCATCGTCGGGCGGCCTTTTTTGGAGATCATCCGCTATGCCCGCGACAAGGAGATCGACTTGATCATCATCGGAACGCACGGCCGTAGCGGCCTGAGCCACGTCCTGCTCGGATCGGTCGCCGAAAAAGTCGTGCGAAAGGCCCCGTGCCCGGTCCTGACGATCCGCCACCCCGAGCACGATTTTGTGATGCCGTAAGACCTAACTCGAAGACGGGCTACGCCGGCGAGGCCAGCAGTTCGCTCAACTCCGGCGGCTTGAACCATTCCGCACCGCAGAGGGAGCCCCCATAAATCTCGATCGAACGCTTCGACGCCGCACCGGCCTCCTTCATCGCCTCGGCCAGGGCCGTACGGGCCTTTTCGTCATTCCGCATCAGGACCACCACTTCGCCGCCCGCCCCGCCGCCGGTCACTTTCGCGCCATAAAGCCCATAATCCCGGCCGCGGGCACGGATCGCGTCCTTGATGTGATCCGTCTCGGCCCCGCCGATGCCGCACCGTTGACTGTGGCTCCAATGGGAGGCGTACATCAATTCGCCCGCATGGATCAGCGCCTCATCCGACTCTTGTCGACGGGCTCGGGAGATGTCGGCCACGAACTCGCACACGCGCTGATTCTCGTAGATATGATGCTCCGCGCGCGACCGAACTTTGTAGACCGTCTTTGTATTGACATCGCCATCCAGCCCGCGGACCGTCCCAAACGTGGCCGCGAAGGCTTTTGCCGTGATCTTCTGTGGAAACACGTGGCGATAGTGCTCGACATAATCGACCGGCGTGATCGTTGCCAGGGACGCCATCCCCGGGCTGGCTCCCTGCCCGTCGCGCCGCCGGAGATCGTGAATCATCCGTTCGCCCATCTCCGCGCAAAGCCGCGTTTCCAGCAAGCGCTCGTGCGTCGTCGGCCGGCTCAAGCGCGTCCGAGCCACCGTTAGGATGACCCCCGGCGGAAGCGCCAGCGTATCGCACAGGGGTTGCGGGCGGAATTGCATCCGCAGGAGTGAGCCGTCCCCGGCGCCGCAAATAGCCGTCATCGCCACGCGCGTTCGGCGCAAGCCGGTGAGCGGCATCACCGCCTCGGACGAGAGCATGGCCATCCGGAGCCGTTCGAGTTTCTGTCCATGGAGCTTGCAAAGCCCGTCGAGCACGGCCGTCGCCGTCGAACAGGGACGACCCAGATCGGTGTCCGCCGGAAAATCAGATTGCAACAGGATCATCAGCCCGGCGGCCGGTCGCGGAATCGCACTTTCCGCCAAGGCCCGATGCAAAACGAGGCAAGCCGGCGCGGCCCACTCCGCCTGTGCCGATCGGCAGCGATCGTTGATGCAAAAGCCGTCGCCGACCCCGAAAGCGGATACGGGAAGGGCGAATTCCTTCGCATCGTCCCCGTTGCCTTCGTTGTGCATCCGGACGCGGACCTCCGACCCGCCGCTCTCCCATAAGCATGCCTTGACCGACAAGCCCAACGTCGCCGTCAGGACCAGCGAACCTGCGTCCTCGCAGATGCCGCCCATGACGTCGACGACGCCCGGGGCCTGCGCCAGGACCAGCCGGCCCTTCGGCTGACCGTGCGCGGCAAACGCGGCCCGAAGAGACCCGCACAATCGAGGCAACGCTGCACAGTCGTCCATCGATCGATTCATGACGCCGGACCAATTTCATACGCCTGGGCAGTGTCCGCCGGCCTAGGGGGCGCGGCAGACCTCGCGCAGGACGTGTTCGCTGACAAAAATCGGAGTTTCGCTCGCCACGCCCAAGGCGATCGCGTCCGAGGGGCGGGAATCCACCTCGATCACTTCACTCTGGGCACGAATGACCAGTTTGGCATAGAACGTATGTTCCTTCAAGTCGTTGATCACGATCTTTTCCAATTCGCCGTGCAGACGCTCGATGAGGTCGGCCATCAAGTCGTGCGTCATCGGCCGCGGCCGTTGGTAGCCCTTGAGCCGGCGGTCGATCGCGCAGGCCTCCGAATCGCCGATCACGATGGGAAACTCCCGCTCGCCGCCGCGCTCCCGCAGGAAGATGATCTGCTGGTCGTGCGTGTCTTGAATCACGATCCGAGCGAGATCCATCCGCACGTCCATGGCCGCCTCCGCCCAAGTTCAGATTAAAGCGTACTCAATCGCCCCGGCGAATGCAACCCGGCTGAAAGCCCTACCCTTTGGATTTACCTAAAGCAGTTCAGACAAGTGAGTTTCGATCAAACGAATCCGGCTTGACAAATCGGCGACGCGCTGTCGGGCCTGCTGGACGACCGACGGATCGGCCCGTTTCACGAAGTTGTCGCTGGATAGACGAGCCTCTTCGCGCGATATCGCCGCACGCAATTCTTCGAGTTTGGCCTCTTCCGCCCGCTTGACCTCCGCCAGATCGACCAGCGACGCCACCGGCGCATAGACCTGGATCGACCCCTCAACGCGGCTCATGGCCCCCGGCGGCTTGGCCGCGCTCGGACCGACCTCCAACAAATCACAGCCCGCCAGCGGCCGGATGAAATCCCGATAGCGATCGACCAATTTGCAAACCACCTCGTCCGCCCGGATCGTCGCGCTCGGCAAGCTTCGGATCGACGGAACCTTGGATCGACCGCGGTAATCGTTCACGTCGCTGCGGATGTCGCGCAGACTCCGAATGATCGCGTGGAGGCTCTCCATCTCCGCCTCCGCCGCTTTATCGCGCAGAGCCGGGTCCGGTTGTGGCCACGCGGCCGTGATCATCATCGGCTCGCCGTGTTGTAATCTTTGCAAACCGCGCGACGGCGCGGCTTTGTTCAATTCCTCCCAAATCGCCTCCGTCACGAAGGGCACGATCGGGTGCAGCATTCGTAACAGCCGGTCGAGAACAAAAACGAGTACCTGCTGCGCGGTGGCACGTTCGCTGGCTTGATCGGCAGACGTTGGTGTTCGAGCATCACTCGGCGCTCCCTCACGGTCGCGGCTCTGATCAGGCGTCAGCCGCGGCTTCGTCATCTCGATATACCAACTGCAATACTCGTCCCACATGAAGCGATAGACGCAACCGACGGCGTCGCTGAAGCGGTAGCGGTCCAGCGCGGCGTTGATTTCTTCCTCGCACACCGCCATCCGTGACAGAATCCAGCGATCCACGAGACCGAGCGATTTCGGATCGAGCGGCTTGGGCGAATAGCCGGCGAGGTTGGGGATGACGAAGCCCGTCGCCGCCTGCCAGAGCTTGTTGCAGAAGTTGCGGCCCTTCTCGAACTTTTCGCTGACGTTGATCGTTCGACCGTCCGGCAGCTTCTTGGGCTTGACCGGCAGGCGGATGTCTTGCGTTTCCGTCGCGAGTTCGGCGAGCGTGAAACGCAGCGCGTCGGCGCCGTATTCTTCGATGATGTCGGCGGGGTCAACGCCGTTGCCCGCCGTCTTGGACATCTTGCGGCCCTGGCCGTCCTGAATGAGGGGGTGAATGAAGACGTCGGAGAAGGGCAGCTCGCCGATGTTGTAAAGCCCGGTGATGACCATGCGCGCGACCCAGAGGGTGATGATCTCGCGCGCGGTCGAAAGGACGCTCGTTGGATAGAAGTAACGCAGCAAATCAGAGCCGCGACCGTAAGGGAGCGCCGCGGAATCGCTCGAAGAATCATCCGGCCACCCCAACGTCGAATGCGGCCAAAGTGCGGAGCTAAACCACGTATCGAGCACGTCGGGGTCTTGCTTAAACCCCTCAGCTTCGAGGTGCTCCCGGTCCTCAGAATGCGCGAGCGGAATAGTGACCTCTATGGTGCCGTCAAATGGGTCCTCGTGCTCTGACTCAAGATCGTATATCTCTCCGGAATCAGGAATCAAAAAGAGTCTTCCATTGGATGCCTGTTCGATCGTACATTGGTAGACATTCTCGACTTGGATCTCATCGATGTCCTTTTCGTGTGCATGTTCAAATACACGAATCGTCGCTGCGATCCCAGGACTTTGGGATTTAATAATGTCTAATAAACCCGAACCGGACAATGCTGTCGCAATTGTGTCGTCGGTAGCATCAACTGTTCCCTTCCAGACCGGAATACGGTGCCCCCACCAAAGCTGTCGGCTAATACACCAGTCGCGTTTTTCGCTTAGCCAGTCGACGTAAGTATTCTCATAACGGGGAGGGTAAAACTTGACCTTGCCGCTCTTGACCACGTTAATCGCCATCTGGGCGAGGCCGGGAAGCTTACGCGCCTGATCCGAGCCTGAAGCGCCTGTGTCCGGCATGCCCGTTACTTGCCCTACGGCATCGGATCGAGCGACGCTAATCTGCGTCCTTAGATACGGGTTTTGAATACAGGCAGCTTGGTTGTCTGAAAGATCGCCCATCCGCACGAACCATTGATCCGACAGATACGGCTCAATCGGCTGATTGCTCCGATCCGAGTGCGCTAGATCGATCAACCGATCCTCAATCTTCACCACCAGCCCGCGGGCCTCCAGGTCCTCGACGATCTTCTTCCGCGCGTCGGCGAACTTTAGACCTTTATACGCGCCACCAAATTCGTTCACACGGCCGTCGGGCGTCATAACGTTAATGGGCTGCAAGGCGAAGAACATGCTTGCTGCCAACTTACTCTGCCGCTGAAACACGTCGTAATCGTTCGGATCGTGCGCCGGCGTGATCTTCACGCAGCCGCTGCCCAGGTTCGGCTGCGCCCACTCGTCGCAGATCAGTGGAATCTCGCGCTCCATCAGCGGGAGGATGATCTTGCGACCGTCGCGGGCCATGTCGCGCAGCCTCAGCAGCGTCGGAAGCGTCGTCGTTCGCCGCTCGACGATGTCGTCGAGTTGAGCCTGGATGCCGGCCTTATCTTTTTGAGACGCCTCCGAGAGCTTCGCGCGGAGGTCCTTCTCCAATTTATCCAGCGCCGCCGACGGATCGGGATGCACCGCCACCGCCGTGTCGCCGAGCATCGTCTCCGGCCGCGTCGTCGCGACGTGGACGTGCGTCGGCTCGCCCGGCTTGGGGTCCTTCACCGGATATTTGAAGTGATAGAAGTGCCCCTTGACCTCTTCGTGATAGACCTCGTCGTCGGCGACGGCCGTTTGGAGCTGCGTATCCCAGTTGACCAGCCGCTTGCCGCGATAGATCAGCCCGTCGCGGAACATCTTGAAAAAGGTCTCGCGGACGGCCTTGGCACAGCCCTCGTCCAGCGTGAACCGCTCGCGGCTGTAGTCGCAGGAGCAGCCCATGAGTTTGAGCTGCTCCACGATCCGCCCGCCGAACTTTTCCTTCCAGGCCCAGATGCGGCGGACCAGTTCTTCGCGGCCCAGGTCGTGGCGGCTCTTGCCCTCCTCATTACGGATCGTCTTCTCCACCATCGCCTGGGTGGCGATGCCCGCGTGGTCGGTCCCGAGGAGCCAGAAGGTGTTGCAACCCTCCATCCGCTTGCGGCGGATCAGGATGTCCTGAAGCGTATTGTTCAGCGCGTGGCCTAGGTGCAGCGCTCCCGTCACGTTGGGCGGCGGGATGACCATGCAGAAGCGCTTCTCGCGCGGCCGATCGTCCGGCATCGGGTGAAACGCGCCGGACTGCTCCCACTGCGCGAAGATGCGCCGCTCGTGCTCGGCGGGGACGTAGGATTTTGATTCGCCTTTGGCCATCCGTGGATTATTACGGCGCGCGAAGCTGCATACAAGGAACAACGCACGCAAGTATCTACCGCGCCCCTGCCGCGTCCATGCGTTGGCGCCAGGCAGGCATTTGTTGCGGCGTGACACCGGCCCAGAGGCCCGCCTTTGCGCGCTTTGCCATCCGCTCGCGCTCGACGAATTCGTGCTTGAAGACGTGTGCGAAGCGCCGGTCGGCGTAGGCCAGTCCCCGCGAGATCAGCAACTCACTTAGCATCTCGCCCGGGTCTTCGAGATAAACGTACGCGAGCAGGCGTCCGTATTTATCTCGGGGAATCCGGCTCGGGTCCAGCGCCAGGCGAACGGTTTGACCGACGATTTCCTTGCGAACAAACTCCACCGCCTCGCGCCCGAAGTAGCTGTCCGTTTCGCCGGGCCCGTGCGCGATCTCCGGGCAATCTACGCCCCAGAGCCGGATGCGAGTCACCGGCCGGCCGCCGTCGGGGATATCCACGTCGATCGTGTCCCCATCCGCCGCATAAGTAATCCGCGCGACGGCCCCTTGGTATCGCAGCCGATCGCCGCCGCGATACCCGAACGCCCCGGCGTGGTCGAGCGCCGATAGCACCGCGACCATTGCGAAAGCCAGGACGA
>CAYMXF010000168.1:4359-7352 GCA_964393935.1 uncultured Planctomycetaceae bacterium | reverse complement strand
TATTCTTAATATTTTGGTAGCCCCGTCGTGGGAGCGTTTGGGTCGCTTGCGACCGATTCGCCGCGGCGAGGGCTGCTTCAGGACTTTGCCTCGTGGGACCGACAGGCCCCACGAGGCTGTGCTGGTGCAATTACCCAAGGGGAAACACCTGATCCCTTTCCGAACTCAGAAGTGAAGTCCTTGGGGCCGATGGTAGTCCAAGCGGGCGAGAGTAGGTCAGTGCCAGTTTTTTGAGGGCCGGTCGTCGCAAGAGGACCGGCCCTCGCCTTTTTTACACCGCGAACATCCCGTCTCGCGCGGCCAGTATCGCTCGGGTATCATGATCGGTCTGAGGCCGATTCCTTCACGGGGTGACCGATGGAGCGTCCCGAGTCCGGCGGGGGCTGGCCCGCCATCAAGTACGTGCTCGATCTGGCCGATCGCGTCGGCTGGCTTCGGCTGTGGCGCGCGATCCGCAGCAAGAACGCGTGCAAGACCTGCGCGCTGGGCATGGGTGGTCAGCGCGGGGCGATGCGCAATGAGGCGGGTCACTGGCCGGAGATTTGCAAGAAGTCCTTCCAGGCGATGGCCGCCGACATGAAGGACGGTCTTCGGCCGGAGTTCTTCCGTCGATATAGCCTCGCCGAACTCCGCACCCTTTCTTCTCGCGAACTCGAATCCGCCGGCCGCATTGTCCAGCCGGTTTATGCCGCCGCGGGCGATACGCATTATCGCGTCATCGAGTGGGACGAGGCGCTCGCCAAGATCGTCGAACGCTTTAAGGTCGCATCTCCCGAGCAATCTTTCTTCTATTTGAGCGGCCGGTCTTCCAACGAAGCCGCCTTCTTGCTCCAGCTTTTTGCCCGGCTCTTCGGTTCCAACCACGTCAGCAATTGTTCTTATTACTGCCATCAAGCCAGCGGCGTCGGACTTTCGGATTCGATCGGGTCCGGCACGGCGACGATCACGCTCGACGACGTGGAGCATGCCGATCTTGTTTTCCTGATTGGGGCCAACCCGTCGTCGAACCATCCGCGCCTGATGCGCACGTTGATGAAGATTCGCCGCACCGGCGGTCACGTCGTCGTCGTTAATCCGCTGCGCGAGATCGGATTGGTGAACTTTCGAGTTCCGTCGGATGTACGGAGTCTTTTGTTCGGCAGTTCCATCGCCAGCCAATACTTGCAGCCCCACGCCGGGGGCGATCTCGCGCTACTCACGGGAATCGCAAAAGCCGTGTTCGAGCGCGGCGCGGTCGACGAAGCCTTTATCCGCACTGCCACTGAAGGCTGGGAATCTTTCCGAGATCATGTTCAGGCGATCACCTGGGAAGCGATCGAGCGGGTCTCCGGCGTCGATCGGTCCGCTATCGAAGACGTCGCCGCGCTCTATACGAGTGCCCGTAATGTCGTTTTCGCCTGGACGATGGGCATCACGCACCACGAACACGGCGTTCAGAATGTACAGGCCATCGTCAATCTCGCCCTGATGCGCGGCATGGTCGGCCGCCCGCACGCCGGTCTGCTGCCGATTCGCGGCCACAGCAACGTCCAGGGCATCGGCTCGGTCGGCGTCACGCCGCGGCTCAAAGAAGCGATCTTCCAACGCCTGGAGTCGTATTTTGGCGTACGACTGCCTACGACGACGGGGTATGACCCTATCGGCTGCCTGGAGGCGGCGGATCGCGGCGAAATGAAGCTGGCGTGGTGCATCGGCGGGAACCTGTTCGGCGCCACGCCCGACGCCGCCTTCGCCTCGCGGGCCCTCGGCCGCGTGGACACCGTCATTTATATGAACACGACGCTCAATACGACGCACGCCTGGGGGCTGGGCCGAGAGACGCTCGTCCTGCCGGTCTTGGCCCGTGACGAGGAGCTTCAGCCGACGACGCAGGAGTCGATGTTCAACTACGTGCGGCTCAGCGACGGAGGGAAGCCCCGTCATCCCGGGCCAAGAAGTGAGACGGCGATCATCGCCGACATTGCTCGCGAAGTGCTCGGCGACAAGAGCCCGGTCGATTGGCGATTGATGAAAGAGCACGCGACCATTCGTCAGGCGATTGCCAAGATTGTCCCAGGCTTCGAGCCGCTTGCCGAGATCGATCGCACGAAGGAGGAGTTCCATATCGCCGGTCGAGTCCTGCACACGCCGCGCTTCCCGACGCCCTCGGGCAAGGCACGATTTCGGGTGCATGACATTCCAGCGGCCGAAGGGAACGGCCGTTTGCGATTGATGACCATCCGTTCGGAGGGCCAGTTCAATACCGTCGTGTATGAAGAGGAAGACCTCTATCGCGGTCAGGAACGCCGCGACGTGATCCTGATGAACCGCGAGGACATTGAGCGGCTCGGTCTTCGCGTGGATCAGCCCGTCATGGTCCGCAGCGAGGCGGGCCGGATGGAGAAGATTCTGGTGCGCGAGTTCGACATTCGAGCCGGCAACGCGGCGATGTATTACCCGGAGGCGAACGTGATCGTACCGCGGAGGATCGACCCGCGATCACGAACTCCCGCGTTCAAGTCAGTATGGGTCGAAGTGATCCCGCAACTCGACGGCGCGGTGCCGCTTACGGTCCATCATTCACCTACCGCGCGGCGCGAAATGCACGCCTGCTAACGGTGTTAATGACGCGTCAGCCGTTTTCTAATCAGCTCCGCCCGGGCAATGCTGCGCTGTTCGCCGTTGAGTCGCCCGCCGTGGAGCTTTTGGAGATGTGCCGGTTGCGTTTGGAGGAAGAGTTCGTTGACCGTTTTGATATCGATCGTCTTGATTCGACCGAGGTTGATGCCCATTCGCAGGTGCGAGAGGTGCAGCATCGTTTCCTCGCTGCTGATCGTCCGTGCATGGAGAAGGGCGCCGTAGGACCGCCAAACGCGGTCGTCCAGCGCGAGGGTTTTGTCCTGCACCAACGTCTTCCGGGCCCGGTTCTCGTAGTCGATGATTTTGGGGATGACCAAGTGCTTGAAGTCGTTGACGATTTCCTCTTCCGTCCGGCCGAGCGTGACCTGGTTGCT
>CAYMXF010000168.1:0-4259 GCA_964393935.1 uncultured Planctomycetaceae bacterium | reverse complement strand
AGATGGTCTTCCTCGTTGACCATCACCGCGACGGCCTCGTTTTTTGAAACGGCCACGCCCCGGCTCCCGCGCGAATCCGCGTGTTGCCGGCTGATGAGGTGCCGCTCGATGAGGATTTGTTGATCGAGTTCGTCCGTCTTGGCCATTTCCAGATAAGACCACTCGCCCGCCGTGGCGCTTTCGTCTACGTTACGGCGGATCATCGTCGCCAGTTCGGCTCGTTGTTCCTCTGTCGCCTTGCTTAGAAAGGGATACCCCGAGATGTTGCGTGCGAGACGGATGCGCGAGCTGATCACGATATCGGACATCGGTCCGACGCTGCGGAGCCACTCGCCGGATTGCCTTGCCAAATCGTCGATGATCATTTGCTTTCCAGTGTGCTGATTCGGTCGCGCAACTTCGCCGCCACTTCGTATTGCTCGTCGTCGATCGCCCGGTTCAACTCCTTCCGCAGCTTGATCAGATCGCTCTCGACCATCCGCGGCGCGGCGTGCTTCCGCGGCGACTTGCCGATATGGTGGCTGGCCCCCTCATGCGCCCGCTCGATCAGGGGCAAGAGCGCCTTTTCAAACGCCTCGTAATCGTGGGGACAGCCCAGCAGCCCGCTATTTCGAAACTCGACAAAGGTCAGCTTGCAGTGCGGGCAGGCGAGGTCGGCAAGCTGCTGGACGATGTTTTTTTGAAGGACGAGACCGCTAAGAATCTCGCTGACGGGGACAGTGGCCGGCGCCTTCGGCAAAACACCCTCTTCCTGCGCACATTCGTCGCAGAGGTGCCGCTCGCGCTTCTCACCCGTGGGAGTGATATCCGTGAGGTGAACTGTGGCCGGCTGCTTCTTGCACGCCTGACAACCGAGATTCATCGAGTGCTAACCTCTCTGGGAGGCAAGGACGTCCGAAAAATACTAGAGCACCCATATTCTATCGTCAACCGGCCCTGTCGGCATCAGATTCCTTCAATGGCCTGGCTTTATCGGTCGCCTGGAACGTACGCCGCCGCGCATTGGCTCGTCTCCCAGACGCGCACGCGCTCAATCGCCGCCGATTTCGGCAGCCGCGGAGCGAGCCGGTCGTGGATGTATCGGGCGACCCGCTCCGTCGAAGGGCTCTCCGAGGTAAAGGCCGGTAACTCGTTGAGGTAGCGGTCGTGCAGCTCCGCCGTGATCGCCGCAAGGGCCGGCTGCACCACGGTGAAGTCCGCCAGCATCCCGGCCGCGTCGAGTTCCGATCCCGTGAGATAAACCTCGACTTGCCACTGGTGGCCGTGGAGCGGCTCGTAGGAACCGTCGTGCAAGCGCAGCCGATGGGTGGCGGAAAATTCCGAACGGATGGTTAATTCATAGGCTCCCATGATCCACCTCCGTCGTACTCAAGACTGTTTTACCGAATGTGGCGGCAAGAACCAAGACGATCGAGGGGGCGACTTGTAGAAAAAGCCGAGAGGGCGTCTGGTCGTTGAGGGCGAAACGGGCCTGGGGCGTCAAAACGAAGATCGCCGTGATGAGCCCGCACCATCCCAGGATTAAGACCGCGGCGGCCCCGCCGTGAGGAACCCGGAGTTTCCAAACGAGTACCGGTAGCAAAGCGGCTACGATCCAAAACAGGGCGTGGAAGGAATCCCATTCGAAGAGATGGCGTCCCACGGCGCTCCAGACCCCGGTGTGATAGCCAAAGGCGGCCACGTTGTCCGCATGATCGGAAAAGCCGACGACTTGTACAACCAGAGCGATGCCGGCCGCGCCCGCCAGCGCGAGTCCCCATCGTATTGCACGGGGGTACACGAGAAGCTGCCGCCACGACCCGCCGACAAGCGCCGCCAGCGCGATCGCCACGACCGGCGGCCCCTCGCGCTTCATGCAGGCGGCCGTTAGCGCAAACAGCCCGCCTATCGCGAGGTCGCTTAGCCGTCCCGTGGATCGCCAAGCCGCCAGGTACAAGACGCCCCCGGCGAGAAACGCCGCCAACATCAAATCCGCGTACCCCGGCCGGACGACGTGCATCGCGACGAGCGGCAGCGAGCCGACGACGTATGCGACGGCCGTCGCCTGCGTTCCAGTCAGCCGGCGGCGGAGCCCTCCTCCGATCAACAGCAATAGATTTATGTAACACAGGAACCAGGGCAGTGTGGCGATCCGCTCCTCCCAATGACCGGCGACCATCGGCAGCCACGCGGCGATGAGCGGACACGACACCGGGTAATGCGGATTCGACCCGCCGAGGTAGTAGTCGCTCGCCGGGTCCGTCGGCAACTGATTGAGCACGGCGATCGCCTTGGCCTTGAAGAGCCAGATCGAGATCGCGTCGTCGCACCGCGCGGTCACGTTCCACTGGCTCGTTCCCTTTTGCCAGACATGGGTTGTGATGATTCCGAGCAGGATGACGATGCCCAACGTTTGCCATACGGACGAACGGTAGGGCGCGGAGTTCCGCTTGGCGTGCAATTCCACCGTCGGCGATGTAGCCTTGCGGCGATGGGCTAATGACCAAAATGCAATTCCGAGTAGCACTAAAGATGCCAGTAATAATCGTGCATGACCCGCTCCTGTGACTAGCAGGGCGAAGGCAAGTGCGGCGATGATGAGCGTCTGTCCCGCGAGCCAGCCGGCGCCGATCGTCGCGAAGATGTTGGAGTGTCGTTGACCCAATGCGGCGATCAGCCCCATGCCCGTTACCCAGGGAACGACGATGCCCAGGATGAGCCAAGGGAGACTCACAGGCTTTTGTGAAACGGGCTCGTCCAATCGTGTCGCGGGCGGTGTTTTCTTCGTATTCCTTAATAGATACACATCGGGCGAGAGCCTCGCCACCTCGGTCGCCTGAACCGGCTGTTGATCTGAGATCGTTAGCAACCCCGTGTTCGCGTCGTAGGCCGCTCCGCTCGCGTAACAGATAAAGATGAAGTCCGCGTTCAATGCTTGTTCGCGCCGAGTCCGCAACGGCGCCGCCAAGTATGCCAAGCGATGCGTTGGTGCAAAAGAATCGTCGCTGACCACGGCAAACGTCGCGCCGATTTCGGATAGCAGAGTAAGCTGCTCATACGCCCAAGCGACTTCGCCGCCGTGTGCCGCCGCGATCATGCCGGTCGTATCGAGTCCGTCGAATTTGGCGCGATCCCCGGCGACCTGCCGCACGAATCGCCAAGTCGCGGGCACATCGGTGGCTACCCATACGACCAGCAAAATGAGTCCGGTCGTTTGCCAACGAATCGGACGCGCCGTCACGGTCCGCGACAGCAGATAGACGCCAACGGCGGCGATCATCACCGAGACGGAAAAATAGTTCACCGACCTCCCCAGCAAGGCGGGCCCGCGCACGAAGTTGACGCTGTGGGTCAGAATCGGTTCCGCCACGCCGAGCTGTCGAATGAAGTAGTCGAGCTTTTGAACCGGCGAGAACGCGGGTATTTCAAGCCCCTGCGTTCGAAGCCGCTGCGTCACGCCCGTAAACTGAACGCCGAGGCGGTGTAGGTCTATAGCTCGAGCCGGCAGTCCAAACACGATCTCCGTCGGCTTGCGCCCGAGGTGGACGATCTGCTCCTCAAAATGAAAATCCGGCCGCTCTTCCGTCTGCCAGAGCAGCCGCACGCTCGCGCGCACACCGCCAGCAGCCGCATCCGGGCATTCCGCGCGAACGATCAATATTCGACCGAAATTGCACGACAGATGTAACGGCGGCGTGAGCAGGCTGATCGGTCGATTACCCAACGGCGCGAGCAGTACGCCGGTATCATCGACCGCCAAGGCTTGTGCATTGACCTTCGCTCCCTCCCAACTCTGTTGCCGGCGAAGGTCCCATTGCCATCCGAATGAATCGGCCGCAAAAGGTAAGACCAGCGCAACCACGCCGCCGAGGGTGATCGCAAAGCTCAAAACGATCCAGGCGGGCCTCGCGCGCCGAGCACCCTCCTTCGATTTGGTCCGTTTGTTCTTCACGAGACGGCTATTCTAGCGCCCGGACCGTCCGCGTATAGCGTCGTGTCGCGTCGCCATTGGCCACCGGCGATCTCGTGTACACTATCAAAAATATGATCCGTCCAGCCTGACGATTTGAAGGAGCGCGGTTCTTGCCCACTTATTCGCCCAGCCTTTCCGATCTCTCCAAATATGCAGGCCGTGGTCGCACGGTTCCCGTCTTTCGTCGCCTCATGGCCGACCAATTGACGCCGGTCGGCGCGTTCGCTCGGCTTGCGGAAGGCGCGGAGCACGCGTTCCTGCTGGAGAGCGTTGTCGGTGGCGAGCAGGTTGCCCGTTACAGCTTCGT
>CAYMXF010000167.1:4986-7416 GCA_964393935.1 uncultured Planctomycetaceae bacterium | reverse complement strand
CTGCGACTGCTCGTACTGCCGGCGATACTTTCCCTCATGGGCGCGCCTGCGCAGGCTCAGCTCGCCATTCGCGGCGAGACCGTCTACACGATGGCCGGCGCGCCGATCAAGGACGGCGTCGTGCTCATCGACGGCGCGAAGATCGTTAAGGTCGGACCGGCCTCGTCCGTCACGATCCCTGCCGGCATGAAAACGCTTACCGCGAAGATCGTCACGCCGGGCCTGATTGATGCGCACAGCGTCGTCGGTCTGACGGGATACCTCAATCAAGCTCAAGACCAAGACCAACTCGATACCAACGAGCCGATCCAGCCCGAACTGCGGGCCCTCGATTCTTACAACTCGCAGGAACGACTGGTCGAATGGGTCCGCGGTTTTGGTATCACGACGCTGCACACCGGTCACGCGCCCGGGGCGCTGATCTCCGGGCAGACGATGATCGTCAAAACGACGGGCAACACGGTCGAAGACGCCGTCATCAAGCAGACGGCGATGGTGGCTTGCACGTTGGGTGAAGATGCCCGCACGAAGGGGAAGGATGCGGAAAAAAAGTCGCCAGGCACGCGCTCGAAGGCGGTGGCGATGCTTCGGGAGCAACTCGTCAAGGCGCAGGAGTATCAGCGAAAGCTGGAACTGAAAGACGACAAGAAGCGGCCCGACCGCGACCTGCGATTGGAAACGATGGTGCGCGTGCTCAAAGGCGAATGGCCGCTGCTCGTCACCGTTCAGCGGGCGACGGACATTGTCTCGGCCCTGCGCGTGGCCAAGGAGTTCAACATCAAGATCGTGCTCGACGGCGCGGCCGAGTCGTATCTGGTGATGGAGGAAATCAAGGCCGCGGGCGTGCCGGTCATTATCCACCCGACGATGACGCGCAGCGGCCCCGGCGAGACGGAGAATCTCAGCATGGAGACGGCCGCGACGCTCACGAACGCGGGCATCCCTATCGCGCTTCAAAGCGGCTATGAAAGCTACGTGCCCAAGACTCGCGTCGCGCTCTTCGAGGCGGCGATCGCCGCGTCGAACGGCCTGACCTTCGAGCAGGCGCTCGGGACGATCACGATCAACGCCGCGAAGATCCTGGACATCGCGGACCGCGTGGGTTCGCTGGAAGGCGGCAAAGACGGCGACGTCGCCCTGTACGATGGCGATCCCTTTGAGTACACGACGCACTGCATCGGCGTGGTGATCAATGGGAAGGTCGTAAGCACGGAGGCGCGGTAGAGACCCACCGCATCCAGCCTGAAAACAAGTATCCATGCCTACCTATGTTGCTCTTCTTCGTGGAATAAACGTCGGCGGGCGAAAGCTCGTCGCGATGTCCAACCTGCGAGAGATGCTCGAGGCCCTGGGATTCGCGGGCGCAAGATCGCTGCTCCAGAGCGGCAACCTCATTTTCCAAACCAATCGACTGACATGCGGCACGCTTGAACACCTGCTGGAGGCGGAAACCGAAAAGCGCCTCAAAGCCTCCGTTGATTACGTCGTCCGCACCGCGGAGGAGTGGGCGGCGATCATCGCCCGTAATCCGTTCCCAAAGGAGGCGAAGAGCGACCCCAGCCATCTCGTTGTCATATTTCTAAAAGCCGCGCCCGGCGCGAAGGACGTGAAAGTTCTGCAGGCCGCCATCAAAGGTCCGGAGATCGTTCGTTCTGACGGAAAGCAGCTTTACATCAACTACCCGGCGGGAATCGGCGACTCGAAGTTGACGAACGCGCTGATCGAGAAAACGCTCGGCGCTCGCGGCACCGGCCGCAATTGGAACACCGTCCTCAAGCTCGCCGCTCTTACGCAAGAATGAATTCCCGACGGGATGAGTGACATACTTCCGTTCCGCTGCGTATCGCAGTCACCTGCGTGACCTCGACCAATGGCTGCGGCGGAAGCTGCGGTACGTGCGGCTCAAGCAGTGCAAGCAGGTCAAGGCCGACGCCAACTATCTGTGTCGCCTCGGTGTTCCGTCGCGGCGGGCTGTGAAAGGACGTAAGCGTAAGGTCCGAATATTGCGGGGAGAAATCATCGTAACCGGGATGGCAAGGTGCTTCCGGTTCCTCTCTACGGTAAAGATGCCGACCCCATCGGCGCGGGTCGTATGCGGAGCGGGACGGTCTCGCTCCTCGATGGAGATCCTGTTGCGTGGGATATTGTCACTAGCCCCCGGGAGGGCGCTTCATTCACAAAGGTCAATCGGGGCGACTAGATTCGAACTAGCGACCTTCTGCACCCCATGCAGACGCTCTAGACCAGACTGAGCTACGCCCCGGGGGCGCCCTTTCGGGCGCGAAGGTCATTACAGATTAAATCCTCGTCGTTGTCAAACTCTTTGCGAGCATGTTGTTCGGGCCACCGAGGGCCATCGCGTTCTTACTTCCGCGTGAGGACACTGGCAGCAAGCTGCCAGTGGCACCCAGCGCAAGCTCTTATGCCGTC
>CAYMXF010000167.1:0-4886 GCA_964393935.1 uncultured Planctomycetaceae bacterium | reverse complement strand
CATGGCGCGGTCGTCCGCGCGTACGACGAGGACAGCGAGATCATGCGGATCGCCAAGCGCGCGGGGCACAAGATTTCGTACGTGCTGGCCCCCGAGCTATTCACGCTCCGCATGTACGGCACGCTCCAACGAACGATCCGCGGAATATCACGCACGTTTGTCGGCGGGCTCAAGACGCGGCCGCGCTTTTTGATGACCATCAACGGGCTCAACTTCGTTTCGCTCGTGCCGATCGCAATCCTTCTCGGCGTCGGCGCGGCGGCGTGGGCGGGATGGACCGTCCCGTGGGCGTCGGCCTGGCTCGCTGTCGCGGGGGCGCACTTCGTCGTCGCGACCGGACTGGCTCTATTGGTATACGGTAGCGCTGGGGACTACTGGCGATTCGCGTTCTTGCACCCGCTGGGGGCCGTGGTGCTCATCGGTATCTGCATCCGGGCGGCGCGCGAACTGTCGCGTCGCGAGCCGATCCAATGGCGAGGCACGTCGTATTGAATGAACGCGTCGCTCAAAGACCAGCCGCCAGCCTCGATGACGCCGTCCGCCGTCCGCGATCGGTGCAACGTCTGCGGCCGATCGTTCGAAACGCAAGCGTGCGAGCGCGTCCGGGTCCGCAACAACACCCGCAAGTTCTCGATCGAGCAATTCCACCTATGGCGCTGCGCCGGCTGCCGCTGTCTGCATTGTTGGGAGATCGTCGACCTCGGCCGGTACTACGCGGAGTACGGCACGAAGGATCAAAGGTTGGATTTTTTTTCGCGACTGGCGTACGGCCGGCAGCTCGCCCGATTTCGCGCCGCCGGGCTGCGGCGCTCGCAGCGCTTGCTCGACTATGGCTGCGGTTCCGGCAATTTTGTAACCTACCTCCACGAACGCGGGTACACCGGTGCGGCGGGTTACGATCCCTACGGCGACGCTCAGGGATTCGGCGATTCATCGGTCCTCCAGCCGGGAGCGTTCGATTTCATCTGTTTGCAAGACGTGATCGAGCACGTGGAGGACCCTCGCCCGCTCATGGTCAAACTCGCCGGGCTTCTAAAGCCGGGCGGTATCCTGCTCGTCGGCACGCCCAGCGCGGATGAGATCGACCTTCGCCAAACGCACCGCCATTTGCACCAGCTTCATGTGCCGTACCATCTGCACCTGTACACTCGTCAGGCCCTGGTGGACTTCGGGCGGGAGGCGGGGCTGACGGCGTCGCGCTTCTATCGCCGGTTCTACATGGAAACGCCCTTTTTCGGGATGAACGAGGCGTTCTGCCGCGCGTATCTGGAGCGGCTCGACGACAATATTGACTCGCTCGTCGAGCCGCCGCACGTCGGAGTGATCCTCCGTTCGCCAACGCTGCTTTTCCACGGCACGTTCGGATATCTCTATAGCCCGCGGCATTCCGTCACGGTGATCTTTCAAAAAGGCAAGGATTCTTCGTCACCCTTGTGAAAACAATTCCCGGCGCGCCGGGATTGCAATGCGATGGCCGGCATCGCATAATCGCGCCGTGTGGCTTTTCGAGTTTCCCTTTACTTGGTATCGCAAGGCGGCGCCTTATCGGTTGTTCTGGCTTGGCGTTCCTTTTTGTCTTTATGTCTGGACGCTCGGCGGCCCCTTCGTCTGCGACGACGTCCACCTTGTTCTGAAATCCGAGCGCTACCTCCGCGGCGAATCCGATACATTGGAGCTCTATCGATTCGCGAAATCGAAAGAGGCCTGGCAGAGCATGCGCGACCACGGCCTCTTCCCCTGGTGGACCCCGGCCGCCGGCCGATTTGATTACTTTCGACCCGTTGCGGAAGGGTCCTTTTATCTGGACGTCCGCCTCTTCGGCAGAAACCCGTTTGCCGCACGTCTCATCAGTTTCGCGCTCTTCCTTGTCGCCCTTGAATGCGTCCATTGGCTCTTCAAAGCGGCCTCCGGCGACCCGGTCCGCGCCGGCGCCGCCACATTTTTCTTCGGCCTTTCCCAGACCCTCACACTGCCCGTGACCTGGATGTGCAACCGACAGGACCTGCTCGTCATCATCGGCGTATCTCTGTCCGCCGGGGCCTATTGGTCGGCCTTTTCGCGGTCCGACGTGCGGAAAATCATCCTGTGTGCCGCCGGGTTCACCTTCGCGCTGTTGTGCAAGGAAGTCGCCGTAGCCCTCGTCGGCGTCTTCGCCCTCCATCAGCTATTTCTGCTTCGGCGGCCGGGCGCCCTGCGAGGTCGCGCTGTACACCTGTGGATGCTGGTTCTCGTGTTCCTGGCGACCGGCTGTTATCTCGCCTACTACTTGTACAGTCGTCCCTGGAATCTCGCCATCGGCGTCGATCGCAGCCCTTCGCCGCGCATCGAATATCTGCCCCTGATCCTCTTGCTCTATGCTTCCATCTGGACCATCGGTTTCCCCATCGACCTGCTCCACATGGCGACGAAAGGACAGGTCTTCGTGGTCGCGGCGCTCGGCGGCGCCGTGCTCTTGTTCGCCCTCCGTTACCTCCGAAAATCGATACGCGGCGATCGGGCGGCCTTTTTCTTCGTGCTCTGGGCGATCTTCTTCGCGCTTCCCGTGCTTCGCGTCCCCTTCGCCAGCGCGCGATTGCTGAGCGTCGCCACCGTCGCCTGGGCCTACCTCCTGGTCGGCTTGACGATTCGTTCCCGATCGGGCCAGGCGATCGCTCCGCTCTGGTTTCGGGGATGGATCAACGCCGCCAACGGCGTCATCAGCGTGGGTTGCGTGATCGGGATGGTCTTCATCTTGAATCGAAGTGAATGGGACGCGCGGGATCGAATTGAGCGCGTCATCGCCAGCCTCCCGACACCGCCGCGGGAGGGCGACTCGCTCATCGTGGATCGCGCCGAGTCCTCCTACGAGTACATCTGGGGCGGGGATCGCTTGGAGTTCGTGACGGGTCTCAGGAATGTCTCGCTCAAGTTCTTGCTGCCGCCCGTGTTCGAAGGGGCGCTGCTAGTGGTCGACGAGAAGACGCTGAAGGCCCAGGCCGAGCGTGCCGGCCATCTCGGATCGACGCTCAGCCGCCTCACACTTGGTCCGTCGTGGCAGCCCGTGGTCGAGCGCCGGTTCGATTTGCGAGATTTCACCGCCGAGATTACCGAAGCCGGCCCCGACGGCGCGGTCCGCGCCGTTCAATTTCGTTTCCGTCAGCCGCTTTCGACGGCGCAACTGCATTTTTATCCGCCCGAACTTTTCGCGTCCGTACAGGCTCACACCGCTCGCCGCGTTACAGGAACCGATCGCAAATGACCCCGCGCCGTCGTGTCCCGCTCAATCCCTGCGACAACTGCATCTATGGGCACCATCGCCTTCTCTCCGGCCAACAGCGAGGCGGCAACATCGCGTTCATGATGGTCGATCTCACCGGCTGGATCGATCCGTCCGTCGTTCGCAGCGCGCTGGCGGCGGCGATGCTTGCCCATCCCGTGACGATGAGCACGCTCCACACGTCGCCGCTACGGTTCCGGCCTTTCTGGAAATTGCCATCCTCGCCTTCGCAGGCGGCGACGCTTGCCGCCGAGCGCGCCTACCTCCACGAAGACCTTCGAACGGCAAGCGACGGGGCTGCGCAACTCGACCGCCTCTGCACCGAACGCTATAGGCCGGATTGGGATATTTCCCACGGTCCGCAAGTGCGATTGGAGCATTACGATCTGCCCGGACAGCGCACGCGCTTGTGTCTGCGCTGGCCGCACTTTCTCATGGACGCTGAGGGGGCGCAGTGGTTTCTGGCGGAGTTGGAACGGCAACGTCTGTCCGGCGGCTCGGCGGAGGTGACGAATTCGCCGCTATTGCCTGATGATAGGCCGGTCAACGTGTTGTCAGAAACATCACGACTCGATCGCTACCGGATGATGACGACCGGCCTTTCCGGCCAGCGACCTCACGTGCGATCGAGCATCCGCCATTTGCTTCCGGCCGACTCCACTCGCTTCGATTCATACGAGGTCATGCATCGTCATTGGCAAGGGCAGGACTTCGAGCGGGTTCGAGAGATCGCCAAACGCGTGACGCCGGCCGGACCGGCACTCTATGGCAGACACCTTGCCGCCGTGGTCGTGCGCGCGCTCGACCGCGTCTATCGCGAGGAACGGATTGAGACGGGCGCGTATCTGATCACTTTTCCGATGCGCATTCGTCGCCCTGGTCAGCCGGACGACTCGCCATTTCGCCGCCCGCTGACCGGCAATTATCTCGTCACGCCGACCCTCTGCATTCTTCGCGAACGCGCCTCCGATGATTCGTCGCTCGGCGCGGACATTTTGCAGCAACTCAACCAATTTCTCGCACGTCGCGGCGACGCCGCGCAGTGGGCCCTCCTTCAGGCCGCCTCGGTCGTCCACCCGTGGTTTTATCCGCTGATCTTCAAGTTCCCTTTCGCCGGCGGGGCCTATTCTTCCGGATTTTCCTATTACGGCGAGATCGAGTCGCCTCTGCGCAGCCTCGCCGGTGCGGAGGTCGTCAACATCTGGGGCGGCGGGCCGTCGACCACGCCGCCGGGATGGAACCCGGTTTTCAGCCGCTACGGCGACCGGCTCAACATGAGCCTGACATGGACAAGGCCTGCGATCTCCGACGACCTTGCCCGGCGCTATGCTTCCTATATAGAGGAATTTATTTTCGCGGCGTCCCGCCCCACTGCGGCGGGTCTTCGACACGGCGGACCTCCGACTTGAGTTTCCGGCGATCCGCGATAGCTTGAGTCGTTCGGAGTCGAAATGTCGCTGACCCTCACCAACGCCATTCTTTTCCATCTCGATCCGCTCGGAGCATTGCCGGGATCGATCCGTATCGAAGGCGAGACGATTCACTCCGTCGGCGACCGCGTGCAACCGCAGCCCAGCGATGAAGTAATGGACTGCCACGGCGCGGTCGTGATGCCCGGTTTGGTCAACGG
>CAYMXF010000166.1:0-7418 GCA_964393935.1 uncultured Planctomycetaceae bacterium | reverse complement strand
CATGTCGCCCCGCCCGGCGGATTCGCGGATGCCCTTCATGCCATACGAGTCGCCATGGACCATTCTTGTGTGTAAACTTGCTGCCGATTCGCTCCTTCGCATTGTGCTCAGCCAAACGCCGATCAAGGTCGCCCGTTGAACCGATGTAGAAGCGCCCCTTTGGGTTCTCCAATACATACACCCAAAATGGTGAAGCGTCGGATGACAAACCTCCCCGAGTAGGACTCGAACCTACAGACCCCCTTTGTCAACAAAGGACTTATGAAAAAACTTTAGGTAATCTGCGCGGTCGCACACCCAAAAACGAGACTTCCGACCCCGATCTAGCCGTCGCGGCGTGGCTGGACGCTTGCCCGGTGAAGTTGCTCGAACACGTCAAGGAAACATTCAAAACGATCATCAAGGCGCACTGAGCGCAGAGAGGTTTTCTATGCAAGGCGAACTGGTACACGGCGACGAAAGCCTGATCGGCGTCTGGGCGTTCAAGATGGCCAACGACATACCGGCCGTGCGGCTTACGATCGTCGGGGGCTGTGATATCGACCTCACGACCGAGCACGCGCAGTATGTGGCGGTGCGGCTTTGGCACGCGGGCCGAGCCGCGTCTGTTGGCGTTTGTGGCCATCACGTCCAGTGGAAGGTTGACCGGAAAGACCCCGTAGAAATATCGCTGGGTGAGGACTTCCGGCTGATCGGCGTCGAATCCTTCCAGGGTGCCGACGGCAAGCCGGTTGTTGAACTCCTGATCCGCGATATCGCGTCCGCCCGCACACAACCGCAAGGGGCGGCGCGGGTTGCGGCCCGGCTTCTCAAGGCCATCCTTATCGCCCGGCTGTGCGATCCGCTGGACCCCCCCGAGCCGGTTGACCCCGTAACCGATGACGACTTGCACGAGGCGGCGGCGATCTTCGCGGCCCTGGATGGGCTGGCCGTCGCGGCTTTGCTGGGTGACAAGCCGGTGACGCCTGGTAGCAACGGGTAATATCGCTTGACAACGTGTAGCATTGGTACTAAAGTGTACCAATGGCTACACCATCAGACATCCGAATCACGCCCTATTGGAGCGTCGAGCAAGTCGCGGAGGCCCTGGACGTTCACTCCCGCACGGTTCGGCGATGGATTCACGCGGGCCTGCTACCCGCCGTCCGCGTCGGCTCGCTTCTCCGAATCTCCGATGCCGAGTTGCAAGCCTTCGTGAAACGGGCGGCGGTGACAGACGGCGCGGCGAAGAGGGAGCCCCATGAAGCATGATCCGATCATCCTGAGTGCGCCGGTCGAGATTCAAGGCGCTGCAACCGGCAACAACCCGAAGCGGCTCCGCGTGCTCGCCTACAGCGGCGGCGTCATGCGCGGCATACCCGGTTACGGCGATGTCATTGTCGATACGACCGGCCTGAAAATCCCGCCGTCCGTCCCGATCCTGGCCGAGCATGAGAACTCGTTAGCGGCCGTACTCGGCGCGGGCAAGGCATCGGTGGTCAAGGGAACTGTCGAAGTGGTCGTCACGCTGGCCGAGAACGAACAGGCGGCGTCCGTCTTGGCGCTCTTGGAAAGCGGCGTCGAATTGCAGGCGTCCGTCGGCGTATCGCCCGCGACGGTCAAGGTCTTGCGTAGCGGCGAGACGGTCAAGGTAAACGGGCAAAGTCTCACGATCGGCGGCGCTGGCGCGACGCTGGTACTCGCCGGGACTCTGAAAGAAATAACGCTCTGCCCCTTGGGGTGCGACCCCGAGACGGCGGTACGAATCGCGGCGAAAAGAGCCGTAGGAGTTTTGAACATGGCAGACGAAACGACGACGACACTAACCGGCGACGCGGCAATCCAGGTCGCGGACCTGACCCGCGATCATCCCACGATCCGGGCGCGGGCGCTGAGCGAACAATGGACCGCCGAGCGCACTGAGTTGGAAGTCTTGCGGGCCAAGGCATCCACTGACAAGTACGAGGCCGAGCTTGCTAAATTGCGCGGTTCACGCGCGCCGGCCGCGTTGTGCATCGCGTCGGATTCGTCGGGCGCGAAGACCCGCGATATCCTCGCGTCGGCCGTCCTGATTCACGCCGGACACGCCAACATCGCCGAGAAACACTTCGGCGCGATGGCCGTCAGTATGGCCGACGGGCAGCGGTCGCGCACGCTGCTGGACATCTTCGCCAGCGGGTTGCGGCTCGAACACCGGGACATCCCGCGCGATCGAAGCGAACTGATCCGGGCCGCGTTTTCCACCACGTCGATGCCGATAGCGTTGGGGCTTTCGGCTGAGAAGTTGGCGCTCGATGCCTACAAGACGACCGCCCCGACGTGGCGGCAATTCTGCCGCGTCGTGCCGTGCCGAAACTTCAAGGAAACGAGCCAGATTCGTCCGATATTCGGCGGTGACGGATTCCAACCCGTCGGCAACGGCGGCGAACTGAAACACATGGCGATGGCCGAGCAGGTGTTCGTGATCCATATCGACACGCACGGGGAACTGCTGGGAATCACTCGCCAAAACATCATCGACGACGATCTCGGACTGTTCGATCAAACGGCCACTGCAATGGGGCGTGACGGCGCTCGGGCCGTGAGTGATCTTGTTTACAAAACGATGCTGAATAACCTGGAGCCGGACGGGACGACGACGTTCTTCACCGAAGCGCGAGAATCCCTGATCGTCGGCACGGGCACGGTGCTGTCACTAAACGCACTGTCCAATGCTGTCTCGGCTTTGCGTCGGAGACGCGATCCGAACGGACGAAGTATCGACATCGTGCCGAAAGTTTTATTGGTCCCGCCCGAACTCGAATCCAACGGCCGCGCGTTGCTGTCGAGTACGCAGATTTCCCGTATCTCATCGACGGACTCGCTCCCGCAAGGCAATCCGTTTCTCGGACAACTAGAACTCGCGGTAGAGCCCCGGCTGAGTAACACGCAATTTCACGCCAGCGCGTCGGCGTTGGCGTGGTACGTCGTCGGCGCTCCGACCGATGGGGCTGTGACCGTCGGCTTCCTCGATGGCCGAGACTCGCCCGTGGTCGAACAAGTCGATGGACCGATGGACGTGCTGGGGATTTTCTGGCGCGGCTACCTGGACCTGGGGGCGAGCCTGTCAGACTATCGCGGCATCGTTCGGATGAAGGGCGCGGCGTAACGGTCTCCTGAAGTGACGAGCGCCACGGGTTGCGTACCTCCGCCCGTGGCGCTCCCTCTTTTAAGTGCCGTGATCGTGACACTACAGAGTGCCGTTACCGTGACACCCCAAGGTACTACCGAAGGGTCGTCGCCTCCCGCTTCCCTGGTGAACGGTCGCCATATTGCTTTTTTTTCTGCTGTAACAAAAATGAATCTCCGCGACGCGATCCTGGCTTCCATCCTTGCGGCGAGCGACGCCGTTTGGGTTCCGAATCGAAGCTGGGAAAGCGCCCGTCGATGCACGCTGATCTATGAACGGCGGCGCGACTTCCCGGCGACGGGGATTATCTGGAACAGCGACATGGTAGGCGGTTCGCCGGACGCGGCCGAGCGGACTCGGATTGGACGTGAGTTGCAGTCTTGCGCGGCGGACGGCATGGTCGGGGTATTCAAGCCCAAGTGGGCGCGGGCGTCGTCGGTTCGATTGACCGAACGCGGCGATGATATGGCTAGGGCGCTCTGCGGATTGCCGACTTTGAGTGCCGCCATCGTGACACTGGACCGGATGCGCGCGATGAAAGATTCTCCGTTGTGCATTGACGCCGGCGGGTTGTACTACACGACAGCCGGTGCCGTCGGCGTGGCACTCCTCGCGTGGGTGAGTGAGATCGTTCTGAGCGACCTTCCGTGGCCGGTGGAAATCGCGCTACCGGCTGGACATCGGGCCGCGTTGGTCGCGCTGGAAGAAAAGCTACTCCCTCTCTTGTGGCGTGCCGTCGTCGTGTCTGGTTGTACGCTTCGAGGCGTTGTGCATTATGCGGCGACGGCGTTGGCGGACACGCTCGAAGCGGCCCCACGCTCTGCGGACTTGCCCGACGCGGACGAAGGTTGTCGGGCGCTCTACTATGCGGGCGTCAAGGCCGCGCTGGCTCAAATGCAGACGGTCCATCCGCGAGTCCCCAACGAAATCGGCGAACTGCCGTTACCCGAAAGCCCGGTGACGCCCCGGCCCGGTGCGATGGAAGCATGGGCCGCATATCCGAGACTTGCATCGACCCCGGAGTGTGCTACAGTCTGAATCGCGGGGATAGGTTTAGCGACCGAAAAGCGCAACCTCGAGCGCCTGCCCCCGCGACTTTATTCATCGAGGACCGGAACCGAGGACCGGATCATGTCGATTCGTGAATTACTTTCAGAACTCCACCTGCAATTGAACATTGCCGAACTAGCCTTTTCCTACCCTTCGATAAACGGCAGGAAGGGACCGAAGCCTGGCGACGAAAAAAGGTGGTGGGAGACCGACGAAGGGATGAAGTTTGGAGAACACACGAAGAAAATAAAGGGGCTCCTCGCGCAATTGCAAGACGAGGGATTCAACGTACCGATCGCCTGGGGAAAGGCGATCATCCCCTACGCGGTAGTGACATCACGCCCGTTACCGAAAAAGAATCTTCGGAGCGAAAGCCTCTTGCGTGCGGCGTCGTATGATCTCGATACGATCGTCGCGTTTAGAACGGACGTGCTCGCACACCTAAATCTCGTTGGCGAGACGAGGCGGAACAACGGATCGAACGACCGGAAGTTCTACCACGCCGAGTTGGCTGAACTTGCGGGTATGAAAGGGAGGACATTGAACACATACGCGAAGAGGGCTGGCGCTCCGACTGCCGATGTCGGCGAAAATAACTTTAAGCACGAATACGACAACGCGACGAAGATAATGACATTCATCGCCGAGCAGGCGAGCACCAAAAAACATCGGACGAAAGCACGGGGCTGGCTGGTAGAGCGAAAACAAATCGCAAACAAATCGTAAAATAGAAAAGAGACAGCACGGCCTGAAAAAAGACTTGCCTACCTGAAAAGCGCGCTCATATTCCAACGTATGAGCGAAGATCAAAAACTCGAATCGTTCGTTTCCCTGCAAGGTGCTGCGCTTCGACTCGGCGTACCGATGGCATGGCTTCGCGCTGAGGCCCTGGCCGGCCGCGTGCCGTGTCTGCGCGCCGGCCGTCGGCTCTTGTTTCGCGTCGCCGACGTAGAGCACGTCCTGGCTGATCGCGCGGCGAAGGATACGGTGCCAGTATGACAGCACTACCGAAAGACTCCGCGCCGTCCGACGCGCCGATAGCCGTGGACGCCAAGCGCGCATCCGCGATGTTTTCCATATCTCCTAGAACGTGGTGGAGGCTCGCGTCGGCGGGCAAGTTACCTCCGAGCCACAAACTTTTTTCCCGCCGTCTGTGGCGCGTCGATGACCTCAAACGCTGGAGCCAAAACGGTTTTGAGTGGAATTAAACGCAAACGCCCCGCGTCAACGGGGCGCTGCGAAAGACTGAGGTTACTGGTGTCAAACAATTCTAGCGTCAGTTGGCGGCGTGTCAATCGCTCAAGCCCCTGCAAACTCTGTGGTAAGCCCGACTGGTGTATCGTTTCGGCGGACGGCGCGGCGGCGATCTGTGCGCGGGTTGAATCTCCGAAGCGTTGCGGAGAATCGGGCTGGTTACATCGGCTCGGCGGCGTCGAGGACCGGCGCACCGTGCGGAGCGTTTTGATACGCGCTTCCGATGAAACAAAGTTGACCACGGCCGCTCTTGAATCACTGACACGACGGTACGTCGAAGCGGCGACCGATTCCGCCGTCGCGGACTTCGCTGGTTCTCTTGGGGTTTCGGTCGCAAGTCTTCGCGCGTTGCACGTCGGATGGGACGGACTCGCTTGGGCCTTCCCGATGCAGGACGCCGAGGGGCGGATCATCGGGATTCGTCGTCGATTACGAAACGGTGAAAAACTATCGGTCAAGGGCGGACGTGAGGGGCTTTTCGTTCCGATCGGACTCGCTAGTATCGACCCGTTGCTGCTTGTGGAAGGCCCGACGGACACGGCGGCGATGTTGGACCCTGGCTTTTCTTGCATCGGCCGTCCGAGTTGCATCGGCGGCATCCGGCACGCCGTCAAGATAGCGACCGGGCGCGAGGTTGTCGTCGTCGCGGATAACGACGGGCCGGGACAGCGCGGCGCGGCGGCGCTGGCGTCGGCGCTTCGCGCCTACTGCCCGGCTGTCCGAATCATATCTCCGCCGATCGGCGTGAAGGATTCACGGGCCTGGAAACAATCGGGAGCGGCGCGGGCCGACGTGCTCGCGGCGATTGAAAACGCGCGGCCGTTGGCGCTCGCGGTTAGAACGGTGGCGCGATGATAGAGGCAAGGCCAACCGATCTTCGGATTGAATCACGTCGCGTCGGTGACAATGGCACAACGCAGATAACGGCCCGGCTCGGCGACGATCTACTCGCGTGCGAAAAGGTGGACGTATTGCGGCCCAAGCAACGCGAAGCCTTCGCGGATCGGCTTTGCGAGGGACGACCCGGCATCGACCGTGAGAAGATTGATAGTGAACTCCTGCGGCTCGCGGCTGAGATTGCGGCGAAACCCGCGCCCATTGTGGATTCGCACGAACTGGAAAGCACGTCGATTGTGCGGCCCGAGTTGTTTCACACGCCCGACGTGTCCGGCTTGGCTGTACCGGTGCGGTCGTCATTCGGCGGCGAGGCGCGGGCGGAGTGGTATGTCTATCTCCGCCGCCATGCCAGCGGCAAACGCGAGCGCCGAGAGTTGGCGTCGGCCATCGACCTACCGGACGGCGCGCGGCTCATGGTGCATCCTGTACCCGGCGATCCGGCCCCGACGACGATACCGGCCTGGAGCGCGTCGGCGCGGCGAGCATGGTTGGACGGCGCGCCCGCGCCGGACCCGTGCGACGTGTTCAAGCGAATCTGTGAACGGCTGGCGTACTACCTGGACTTTTCGCCCGAGGCCGCGCCCGCGACGACGGCGACGCTCGCGCTTTGGGCGATATTGTCCTACGTCTTTCCCGTATGGGCGGCTGTTCCATATCTGAGCATCGGCGGGCCGCTCGGCTCGGGTAAATCGACCGTGTTCTCTGTTTTGTTTCGGCTTGTCTTTCGCGCGCTGCAATCGTCGAACATGACGGCCGCGTGTCTGTTTCGGACCCTGCACGAACACGGCGGGGTCTTACTGTTGGACGAAGCGGAGCGATTGCGCGATAGCACGCCGGACGCGGGCGAACTGCGCTCGATACTACTGAGCGGCTATCGCGTCGGCTCGCCTGCGCGGCGGCTCGAAAGAGTCGGCGACGGATTCCAACAAGTCGCGTTTGACGTGTACGGCCCGAAGGCCGTTGCGAGCATCGCCAACCCGCCGGAAGCTCTGGCGTCGCGCTGTCTGCGGATCGTCATGTTTCGCGCGGCTCCTGATTCTCCGAAGCCGCGCCGTCGTATCGACGCGGA
>CAYMXF010000165.1:5329-7506 GCA_964393935.1 uncultured Planctomycetaceae bacterium | reverse complement strand
CGGCGGCGGAGCGCCGGATTGCCGAGTTGCCCGCACGCCGCCATTGCCTGTTGACCTTTGGTATTGCGTCGGAACGCGAGTTGCCCGAGGCCCATCAGCATTTCCTGAAACCGTACGACTTCCGACTCCAGCGGCGGCTCAAAAGGCAGGCCCTCGCAGGGGTTCCACGGGATCAGATTCACGCACGTCCGCAGCCCGCGCAAATAAGCGGCCAATTCTTCGGCGTGTACCGGCGCGTCATTGACCCCCTTGAGCAGCACATATTCGATGAGAACGTGGCCCCCGGCGCGGACGGGATACGCGCCAATGGCTTCCCGTAGCGCCGACATGGGCTCGGTGCGATTGATCGGCATGATTTGCGAACGAACCTCGTCGTTCGGGGCGTTTAGCGAGACAGCCAGATTCAGCCGCCGCCAACGCAATGCCGCCAATCGCCGAATCCCATCACATTTACCGACGGTCGAGACGGTGATCCTCCGACGCGGAATTTGCTCGACAGGATCTTCGTGCATCGTCCGTATGGCGGCGATGACGTTGTCCAGATTATCCATCGGCTCGCCCATGCCCATGAACACGACGTTGCGGATGTTCGCGCCGAAATGCCGCCGGGCCGCGGTGATTTGCCCGAGGATTTCCTCGGTGGACAGATTTCGCAATAGTCCCATTCGAGCCGTTTGGCAGAACGTGCAGCCGCGGGCACATCCCACCTGCGATGAAACGCAAAGCGTCTGCCACGTCTTGTCGCGGGCGCCCATCGGGATGATGACGGACTCGATCTCGTAACCCTCCGGCGTCTTCTGGCAGAACTTGATCACGTCGTTGTCGATGAGTGTCCGCGTCACGGGCAGGAACTCGTCCCGCCACCCAGAGTCGGCGCAAGGGGGACCGGGGATTGTCAAGGCGGCGGTCATGCGTGAATCGGCCTCGCTCACGATAGAATAGCAGAGGCGACGACCGGCGGCGACTCCAAGGAGAGGGCTGCCGCGCCGTGCGTAACGTTCGCATTCTCGGCCTCGCCTTGACGCGGCCGATGAACCGGATAAAGATATCCTATTCCGGAGGGGGATGCCCCCGAGACCCGGCCGCGTACCCAAGTGGTTCAAGGGGACGGATTGCAAATCCGTTAGTCGTCGGTTCGAATCCGACCGCGGCCTTTATCAAATCCGATGACACAAATCCACGACGAGACGTTTTTTTACGCACGGGCCCATCATTTCATGGCTCCAATGGCCGTAGCACAAAAGGTCAGCCCAAAGTCATGAATGGGGCTTTTCCCGGTTTTTTCGGCACATCTGTCACAGTCGGAATGACCGCTCCGAAGCTCCAAGTGTATATCAATAGCACGGCAGTCCGCGGACGAGAATTGTCGCCCATTGGGGTTGCACAATGGAGTACATCCGTATAGCCTCTTCGCCGGCGTCGGCTGAAAGGCAGTCGGCCCCAGATGTCAGGAGTAATTGGAAATGGCAAGAAATAGTTTACGATGTGATGCCTGCAATCGGAGCTTTATGCTGCCGGCCCATTTGGCGCGCCACATGAGCGCCATCCACGGCAAACGCCGGAAGGCCAATGGCAAGCGCCGAGGTCGCCCGATGGCGCGGCGCGTCGGCCGCCCCCGAAAAGTCGGCGGCCAGCGCGGATATGCTCGGCGCGTCGGTCGCCCACGCGGCCCCGCCGGCGTCATGAAGCTGGCCCGCATGAGCATCGAGCAATTGGGCGCGCTGATCGACGCCGCCCGCTTCGAGGCCCGCCGCCGGATTTCCGAGTTCAGCGCTTCGTTCGCCTGAGGTCCTCAGCGGTTCAGGCAGCCCCATGCGGGGGCGAACCTTCTCATGGACGGTCCGGTCGAGATCCAGCAGGTCGTATTCTCGGGCTGCGTTACGGTGCTTGGTGAGTGGTAAAGAGACTCCGCGCGCCGATCTGAGCCGTCCTCGCGATCGCCGGGATCGCACCCATCGCCGTCGGAATCACTTCCGACCTGATAGAAAAAACCTGTACGATCACCCTTGGCCCCTAACCCCCTGGACCCTCGACCCCTTTACGCGTAAAGGAGACTCCCATGCCCGAGAAAGTCAAATCGATTCCCGATGGTTATCGTGGCGCGACGCCTTACCTCATTTGCCGGGGCGCGGCCCAGGCAATCGAGTTTTACAAGAAGGCGTTCGGCGCGACGGAGA
>CAYMXF010000165.1:0-5229 GCA_964393935.1 uncultured Planctomycetaceae bacterium | reverse complement strand
TACGGCGACCGCTCGGTGCACCTGGAAGACCCCTTCGGCCACCGCTGGGGTTTTGCGACGCACAAGGAGGATTTGTCGTCCGAGGAGATTCAAAAGCGCGCGGCGGCGAAGTTCGGCGGGTAGGGGTTCGAAACGTCAATACGCCGAGACTTTAAGGGAACGCGGATTTCGGATTGCGGAAGGGAAGAAGCTCACGCAGAGGCGCGAAGCACGTAGAGAAAAAGAGATTGAGGTTTGTCGGCGCACTCTGAGGCCATCGTCGAGGTTTTGTGACGGTCCCCAGTCTGGCCGAGGCCATCACCGGCGCGCCGATCCGAGGTAGTTGGTGGGCGTACCCCAACGCCAACGCGACAAGTCCCGGCCTACAGCCCAGAAGACTGGCCCCTTTCCCCCGAGCCCACCTCCAGCTACGCCGCCTCCAGCCTCCTTTGCCCGGCACAGGTTTGACGCGCCGAACTCCCGGCCCTATGTTATCTTGCGCGGGCGCAGGGCGCAAGATAAACATGAGTTAGCCGCCTTCCTGGAACGAAAGGAGGTGTCGAGTGCGCGTGAACTATGCGATTGTTTTTGTGAGCGACATGAAGCGGGGCGTGGCGTTTTATCGAGATGTGCTGGGGCTGCCGCTGAAATTCGAGACTCCCGGATGGACCGAATTCGCCACCGATGGGGCGACGCTGGCGCTGCACAAGAGTGAAGGGCCCGGTGCCAAGGACGATCCGCAAGCGGTCCCTGCAGGACGGTGCCGCCCCGGTCTGAGTGTTCCGAATCTGGATGAGTTCCACCGAAGGATGATCGAGAAGCACGTCCCCTGCATTCAGGAGCCGAAGGAAATCTTTGGCGTTCGGATCGCCCAGTACGTCGATCCCGATGGGCTGGGGATATCCGTTGCGGAGCAGAAGCGTGGCAGCTAACAAGGGGATGCATTCGGATTTGTCTCTCGCTCCGCTCGTTCCAAACCGCTGATCCCCGACGTTAGGCGGTGGTTGCGCGGGAAAATTCGGATGACGCCGAAACAGGCCATTGCCTTCGTGAAGACCCACGGCATCGTCCTCGAATCGGGGCGCGGGTCCGTTCCGAGTCTGGCAGAGGCCATCGCCGGCGCGCCGATTCGCGGTAGCTGGTGGGCGCATCCCAAGGGCAGCGACATCTTCCTGTGCTCGCGCGCCATCCGTGAATCGCCTGATGTCTTGGTGTGTCGTCTGGTCGGCGGCAAAGTAACATACGTCCACTGCCGCCTCTGGCCGGCGCTGGTGCGGCTGGCCGAGGGGTTCGACGCCGATCGACTGGCGGTGATTCAGGAGGTTCATACTTCTTCGGGCCGGCATAAGGTCAACGTCACACCGTTCGCGGAGTGGGTTCCTGAGGAAGCGGCACAGGCGGCCTCAAGGCTTAACGATGAGGACGCCACTTCACTCCTGCCGGTCGCGCCCACGACGCGTCCGCGCAGGAGCAAACGAAAGGGCCGCCTACCAAAACGCCGCCCCTGACTGCGGCGGCATCACGGTTTCTCAGGGCTTTCAAAATGAGCTGCGTCCCCCTTTGATCCGTTGGTACGCGGCGCGTGCGACAGGTGAGCCGTGGCGGGGAAAGTTGAATTCAGGAAAAAAAAGGGTTGGCTGAATTGGGCTGAATTTTGTGAATTTTCGGCCTTGGCGGGGTGAAAAACGGGGGTGGGCGTCTTCGAATTCAAGCAGGTTTCAAGTTTGCAAGCTGAATTCCCGTCGGGGACGACGAGGGGCTGAAAGAGAATAGCGAATGGCGAATAGCGAATAGCGAAAAAAGAGGCCAGGCGGTCGAGGGGTCGATCGGAGGATGGGGGGAAGATTCGTTTGGACATGGCCGCTTCTCTTGGAGCGCAGAAAAGGCGCTGGCGATCGGGGGACGCCCCTCGAATCGCTAGACCTAACTATACCCTAACACTATAGCATGGAAATCTGAGAAGGCAAGGAAAAAAAGGATCGGTGGTCGGTGCGGTTCGGTGGTATCTTGCGCTGAATAACCAAGAGGTTGCTTGGCTCCCGGCACGAATAGGGAATGACGAACCATGAGCGTTGGTAGTAACATCCTGCAGGCGATCGGCAAGACGTCGCTGGTGCAGCTTCGTCGCGTGGTTCCGCCTGATTGTGCGAAGATTTTCGTCAAACTCGAATGGGAGAACCCCACGGGAAGCATGAAGGATCGCGTGGCACAGGCGATGATCTCGCGCGCGGAGGAAGACGGGCGGCTAAAACCCGGCGATACCGTCGTCGAGTACACGGGCGGGAGCACCGGCACCTCGCTGGCGCTGATGTGCGTGACGAAGGGCTATCGGCTTCGGATCGTCACGTCCGACGCATTCAGTCAGGAAAAGCGAGATCATATGGCCGCGCTGGGGGCGGAGCTTATCCTGGTAGAAAGCGCCAACGGTCTGACCACCAAGCAGTTGTTCATCGATATGATCGAGACGGCCAGGGGTTTGAGTCGGGAGCCTCATACGTACTGGACGAACCAACTTGAAAATACCGACAGCATCGCGGGCTACTATCCGATGGGCGAGGAGATTTGGAAGCAGACCGGCGGGGCGGTGGATGCGTTTGTTCAGAGCGTCGGCACGACGGCGTCCACGCAGGGCGTCGCGAGGGTGCTGAAGCGGCATAAGCCGAAGGTCAAGATTGTCGTCGTCGAGCCGGCCGAGTCGGCGGTCTTGTCCGGCGGTCCGCCAGGGCCGCACAAGATCGAAGGCGTTGGCATTGGTTACACGCCGCCGCTGTGGGAACCGAGCGTGGTGGATGAAATTATCCCGGTCAAGACGGCGGACGCGAAGGAGATGGCCCGGCGTTTAGCGCGGGAGGAGGGGCTTTTTGCGGGGACGTCGTCTGGAGCCAATGTCCTTGCAGCGATTCGGGTCGCAAAGCAGTTGGGACCGGAGGCGACGGTTGTTACGTTGATGATCGATTCCGGCTTGAAGTATTTGAGTACGGATGTTTATCGAAAGAGTTAGTCCATGAAGGGCCGCTTTCTGACGGTCGTGCATTTTGGGCGTACAGTCCGTTCTGCTCTCTAGAGATATGGTCATCGCATATCGTGGTGAAATGCCGGTCGAACGAGAGAGGAGCCTATTATGCAATTCGTGCGCGCACCATTTCGAAAAACTATTCTCGCTCTTGCCGCGACGTGTCTTCTCTCCACTCCCGTGCTGGCGCATCCCGGATCGGGCCTCGCCGTTGACCGGCACGGGCAGGTCTACTTCCTCGACACGGGCTCGGGGCTCTGGAAGATCGACGCGCACGGCAGGCTGACCAAGCTCTCGGGAACGTTGTATCACTGGCTGGCCCTCGATGCGAACGACCGGTTCGCCGGCGCCCGGCTGCCTTCAGGCCCGCGCGGGGATATTTTGAAGGTGGGCAGCAACCCCACGCTGCTTCTTTCCAGCGACTATCCCCTCGTGACGGGTCAGGATGGGAATCTGTATTACCCTTCCGGACCACCGGGAGGCTTACAGATCATGCGGATGTCGCCTTCCGGAGGGACATCGGCGCTGGCCGCGCTCCCGGCGACGGCAAAGGGGCCGCTCGCGTACATCAACGGTATCGCCGCCGGTCCCGATGGTTCCATTTACTACACCGAGGACAACGTGATCCGGCGGATCACCGCGAAGGGACTGGTTTCGATCGTTACATCGATTCCCCAGCTCGTTGGTGGGCCGTCTATTCCGGGAACGGACCAACACCCGTATCTCCGTGGGCTCGCGGTCGACGAGCGTGGCGTGGTGTACGTGGCTGACAGTGGAGACGCGCGGGTGTTGAAGATCACACCCGACGGAAAAGTCGCCAGCCTGCTCCAACTTCAAAGCCCGTGGTCGCCTACGGCCGTGGCCCTCTTTGGCGGCGATATGTATGTGCTCGAGTTTCTGCACACGGCAAGGGACGTGCGGCGCGACTGGTTGCCTCGGGTCCGGAAGATCGCGCTGGACGGGAAGTCGACGATCATCGCGACGATTGATCAAATGCCGGGGGCGCGGGGGTAGTGAGATGGTGGGGACGGCCCACCTAAGAGACTTTATGGAGCCGTTGGGCGATCATCTCTAGGAATCCGGCTTGACAACGTTTGAGGGAAACCAGATCAACAGCTACGCGCGGCGCTCCTTTACAGTCGCGGCTCTGATGGGAGTAGAAAGGGTGCGAGTGAAGACCGGCCGGAGGCCGGTCCCCCAATGATTTACACTGGAACCAACTCCCGAGGCTCCGTTTTCATTAGCGGGGCGCGGCGGATCGTCGGGGTTAGATCGGGGTCGGGGATTTGTTGGATCGCCCAGTTGAGCTGCTCGCCGGTGGCCGGGGCGACCATGGGGATGCGCGCGGGTTGGAGACCGTCCCACATTTCGATGGGGCCGCGCTTCAGCTTGCGAGCCCATGCGAGGAACGGCGGGAAGGTCATCAGGATGCCGATCTGCCCGACGATCTGGAAGAGCAGGCGGCGGGGGGAGAGCGGGTCCTTTCGCCAGTTCGCGAGGATGCGCAGCGTATTGATCGGGTTGTAGAAGGCCGCGTAGCCGCGGAGGACGTTCATCTGCCGCTCCCACGGGCGCGGGTGCTTCGAGGCGGCGACGTGGTTGCCGTCCTGGTAGGCCTGGGGGAGCGGCTCGCCGCCGACGGATTTGAAGATCACCTTCGACTTGGCGGCGGGCTCGAAGTCGAGCGTGCCGACGGCGGGGCCAAGGTAGGTGCACTGATAGGAGACGGCGCCCTTGTCGAACATGTAGCGGGCCTGATTGACGAGACCGTGCAGATCGTCCTCGGCGGTGCGAAGCGGCTGGTCGTCGTTGTGGATCATCATGGCCATCGGCTCGATCTGGAGCTTGCGCAGGGCTTCGTAGACGATGGTCGTCTTGCCGGGGGTTTGCCCCTTGTTGACCAATTCGGCGGTGATGTCCTCGATACCGAACCAGATGGCGCGGAGGCCGGCCTTGCGGCAAAGCGGGAGGATGTCCAGATTCTTATGGACGTCGAACTCGGTCGCCTCGGTGAAGAAGCTGATGACCTCACCCATCGGCTTGCCGCGAATCTTCGTATTCGCCATCTCGGTCATCAAGTCGATCACGGTCTGGCGGGAGTTGAAGAAGTTGTCGTCGGTGCCGAAGAACTGGCTGATGCCGAAGTTCTCGTGGATGTGCTTGATCTCGGCGGCGAGGCGCTTGGGGCTCTTATAGCGCCAGGTGCGCTGATTGACCGCGGGGATCGGGCAGTAGGT
>CAYMXF010000164.1:0-7507 GCA_964393935.1 uncultured Planctomycetaceae bacterium | reverse complement strand
ACCTGGTCATCGAAGAAGTCGGCGACGGCGTCATCCTCGAAGGCGACGCTGACGATGCTGGTTTGTTGGCGGATGGTCACGAACTCTTCGACCAGGAGCAGGTCCCATGACGGCGTGACGCCGAAGCCGCCGATCTCCGTGTCACCCGAATGGCAAAAGAACTGCAGCTTGGCCCAGGCCGTGGGCGTGAACCGCAGCATCGGCGGCGGAGGCCGTCGAATCTCGCGCGGACGGTGAACCGTCTTCGCGGACTGGGCGCGCTCTTCGTCACGATGTTCGCACTCCGGCGTCTTGATCTGCCCGCCGCGCGCCGGCGCTGATCCGGATTCGCCCGACATGGTCGGCTCGGCTTTGTCATCCCACACCGACGGCTTGGGTTTCTCGTCTGGCGGAATCGGAGGGGTGGGAGCAGCTGTCTTCGCCTTCTCCGCCTGGGCCGAAGCCGGAGATGGCGTTGAGGTTGTGGTTGGCGCCGGTGCCGACGTTGGCCCCGCCGTCGGCGTTGTCGTCGGCGTTATCGTCGGGTTGGGCGGGGTCTGTATTAGATTCTTGGTCATCATTTGCATCGGTGGTCTCCATTTCTTGGCAGGTCGAACACAACTCTTCCTTCAAACAGTCGCCGCAGGCACGCTCGCCGCAGCCGCGGCAGGGACTCAGGCAGCCCTCGCAGCGGGAGTTCCCGCACATCGAGCAATCCCTCAAACACTGGCGGCAGTAGGACGCGTCACAAGAGCGGCAGTAGCTGAAACACTGGTCGCAAAAGTCGTTTTCGCAGCCCTCGCACCAGAAGCTCTCGTCGTCCTCCAGGGAGTAACCGCAGTCGTGGCAGGGACGCCCTCCATCCCACTTGGCCAGGGAGATGAACGGGGAGTCCGGGTTGTAGGTCTGCAGGACGGAGCGGATCAGCAGGAACAGGTCAGTGTTTGTTACGGAACCGTCTTTTTGTCGGCCGGGCACTCCTGCCCGCCTTCAATCGCGGGCGGCGACAACTTCGCCAACCCATCCTCGAATTCGGTACTGTGCTGCGCCGATCCGGCTGCCTCCTGTCGCTGCCGCTGGTTTTCCCTGCACCACTCTTCCGCCAACAATCGCCCCGTCCATTCTGCTAGGTTTCTGATGACACTGGGTAACATGGATGTGTTCTCCTTTTAGCGCAAAAAAAAGGGCCCGGCAGCCCGCCGGGCCCTGCATGTGCATCATGCTAACAACAGTAAAACGGCCCTGTGGCGCTACACTGAGCCGGGCGAATCCCCAGGCACCGGAGGCGTCGAGGAAGACGTCCCTCCGTTTCGTGTGGGCCCTTGAGGCTTTCCCTGGGCCACGCTGAAACGTTTCCAGGCGAGTTGGGCGGCACTCTTCGTCAATCCCACGATTTTTGCGATTGCCGTCCAACTCTTATCCTGGGCCCGTAGTTGGCCGATGACCGGCGCCAGCATGGCCATGCGGCTAGGCTCTCCTAGATCGATGCAGAACTCCGAACATAGGCTGGCGGGGCCGTCATTGGGCACTGCAAAACGCTCAAGAATCGTAGGAGGGAGCTGATCCCATAGCGTAACCTCCACGACTCCGCGTTCCTGAAGTCGGAAACGCAGCCGACGAAAGCCCCTTCGTTCACCTGGTGCCGCGATGTTTTCCACCGTGATTGGCCCGAGTAGCCCCTTCAGCACCTTGGCTCCACGACGATGGTCGTCCCGCGCCAAGCCGGCCAATTCCGCCAGCTTCGTCCGGAACCAGGCATCATCGGGGATCTTGAATTCTTGGCTACTGTAGCGTTTCAGCTCATCACGTTTTGTGAGCAAGTCGGCCTTCTCGGCCTCGTCTTTCGCCAGCGTCGCTTCAACGGATTCGATCTTCAGAGTGCCACCCCTTATGGCTGACACCAGCCGATCGATCCCCTCCTGGATCTCATTCAATCGCCGTTCGACAATCGCCAGTTCTGTCGGAGTTCGATCGAGGATTTCCTGCACACCCTGTCGCATCGAATCGATGACAAGAGACCAACATTCGGGCCAGCCACGGATAATCTCCTCGACGAACTTGAGGATCTCCGCTTCCGCCAGTTTGATCTTTATCCGACTGCACGACCCACATGCTCCCTGAAGGTGCCTGGGACAGGCCTGAATCGGATCATCACCGCCCCTGATGACGGCCAATCGGCTTCCGCACTCGCCGCAAAACAGATTGCCGTTCAGGAGCCCTGCCGCGTACTCATCGGAATAATGGATCCTCTGTCTTCTACGTGAATCAACTGGGTTCCATCCGAAGATCGCCCTAAGTTTACAGAACCGAGCCTGGACCCGCTCCCACGTCTCCTGGTCCACAAGCCGCAGGTTTTGCATCTCCTTAGGAGCGAGATGATCGCAGGGTTTATGGCGCTTCTTACCTTTGGAGTTTCTAATGCATGTTGTCTTGCCAAATGACCACAAACCTATGTACCTTTCGTTGATCAGAATTTCTCTAACAGTACTGGCGCTCCAGCGCATGACTCCGCGCCGGGTAACCAGCTTGCGGCGTTTGGCGCCCGGTGGCGGTACGCCTTCGGCGTTGAGTCGCCGAGCGATATCTCGCAGTGACATCAACGCGATGAACCAACAGAAGATGTACCGCACCACCTGGGCTTCCGGTTCATAGACGACGACACGCCGTTTCGGGCGCGGGCCGGATCCTGTGTACGTGCCACCGCTCTCATCGGCCCACTCGGAACGGTATCCATAGGGAAAGCCGCCCGGCGAGTGTCCTGTGAGAAGGCGACCTTCCATGCCTCGACGAACCTGGCGCCCCTTTTCGCGGTTCGACGTGGAATGATGGATTTCCAGTACCTTCACCATCAGCTCCCACCCCGGCTGATCTGTGTCAATACCCTCGCCCGTCGAAATGAACCTGCCGTTGTTGAACACGAGGTCCTGTATCAGGTCGAAGGCGTTGTCGGCCCGAGTAAAGCGAGATTGGTCGTCCACTCCGAGGACCCCAACTTCGCCCCGCTGAATCATTCTGCAGAGTTCGGTGAAGGCCGGCCGATCCGCCCGGGTACCCGGAATCGCTTCGTCCTTTCGTACCAGTGCATCCTCGTGCGCGATGCCCAATCGCGTAAACCCCTCACGTACTTTCCGTTCCTGATCTGCGCAGCTTTCGGGCCGCTGCATTTCGGAGCTGTACCGGGTGTAGATGACAACCAACTTGGGGGAGTGTTTATGAGAATCGCTCGATTGAGAATGCCCTAGAGCCATTAGCGCGCCTCCCCGGCGTCGATGGCCGTGTCAATTTCTTCGGCGCCAACCAAGCGACGGTTCGCCAGCGCCAACACTTTCGGAATCAATTCCAGTGCGCTACGGACTTGCCGTCTGTAAGTCTCGGGCTGCGTATGCGTGTACACAGCGGTCATGCCGAGGCCGGCCCCTGGACATCCAGTTTGTGGCGCGTGTCCAAGCACCTGTTGGCGGACGAGGGGATCGACGTTGGCGTCCTGCATGAGCGTGGCGAATGTGTGGCGCCAGCTCTTGGGAGTTGTTACGCCGTCCAGGCCGATCCTCACAGCGACTTTTATGAACTCGGAACGGACTCGCGTATCGCGGATCACCCCTGCGTCATTCCACGCCGATCGCGCGGCCTTTTGCACCTCCCAGCGCGTTGGATGGCTACCCAAGGCACTGACTTTTTTCTGAACAACCGCCTCGAGATGAATACCGGTCAATTCATTGAGGACAGGATCGTTGCCGGCCCAGAAATGCCGTCGGCGAAACAGGACTCCAGCTCGGCGACCATTGAGCATTCGGCGAAGAATGCCGACTAACTCTTCAAAAACCGGAACCAACCGTTCGCATCGTGTTTTCACATGCCAGCCCAGTGCGGGCCGATTTCGGATTCGAAGTACGCCTTTCTCAATGTCCAAATCCTCGACTAGCAGATGGATCAACTCACCGGGTCGTAGGCCCGTCGTAGCGAGGGTAAAAAAGACCACGAATTGCCAGTCGTCGCATGCCTCCAAAATCCGCACTGTTTGCTCCTTTGAGAACACATGAACCGACTTGGCATCTAGGTTTCGCGACACCTCGCTGGCGATCGTCGAGAACGGATTTTTGAAATACGGTGGGACTAAACGCCGGCTGGCCGAAAAGTTAAACATTGAACGGCAGGCCTCTACGATGAATCGGACTCCGTTCTGCCGCAGGAATCGCTGTGACGTGTTCGGATGGCCGTTCGGGGAAACTCGGGTAGACCGCAAATGACGCATGAATGAATCAACGGCAAACTCATGCGCGTAACGCGGCCCACCGACTGCGGATGCGAAATCAAGAGCATGCTGAACAGCGGCACGATACCGACGAACGGTAGCAAGGGATGAGTTCCGACTATATTCGTGATGGTCGAGCCAACGTTTGGCAAGCTCGGGCAGGCTGACCGGCGTGTAGGAAAAGAGTGAAGGCGTTTCGGTTGCGAGCTGCGCGTTTAGCTCGGCCGCAATGCGGTCGGCAACATCGCGATCAGGTCCGATCCGCTTACGCCGGCCGATCCCTCCCTCGCGATAGTAAGTCCACCATGCGCCGTGGTGTTGGTAAAGGGATACTTTGCCGACGCGGACTCGCCCGCGCGGCTTCGAACGACGAACCTTCGTCATGGCAAGAAACTCCCGGGCACCCAATGTGCACCAACCGTGCACCAGGAGGTCTTCGCGATCGTATCGAGAATTGCTCTAAGCGCGGCACATCGCGGCAGTTACCGTTTTGTGCCTTAAAGGAAGAACGGAGAGGGGGGGATTCGAACCCCCGGTACGGTTTTACCCGTACACATGCTTTCCAAGCATGCACCTTCAGCCACTCGGACACCTCTCCAAACAGCGACGCCCGTCTTGGAGCCCGTCGCGCGGTCATTTACTATAGGGAAAAATCTTCCCGCGGCAAGATTCGCGCGGGGCGCACCGACCCCGCGGCGATCGGCGAGCGATCATCGCTTCTGCTGCGTGAGCGTTTCCAATGCGTGCCGCGCGCCCTCATCGTGGGGATCGATCCGCACGACCTCCTGATACTCGCGGACGGCTTCCGGTAAGCGCCCCAGACGTTCGAGCGTTTCGGCAAGATTGAAATGGGCCTCGGCGTAGTTCGGCGAAAAGCGGATGGCCTCGCGGAAGTGGTCGATGGCCTCCTGGATGCGCCCTTGCCCGGCGAGCAACGTACCGAGGTCGTTGTGTGCGTCGGAGTAGTGATAGCGTAGTTCAAGCGTCTTTTTGTAAGACGCCATCGCTTCATCGTTGCGTCCGAGCTTGACGAGCGTCCTGGCGAGGTTGTAGTGCGCGTCGGCCAGCGTGGGAAAGCGGCGAATGGCCTCTTTGAAATAATCCAGCGCCTCTTCGCCGCGGCCCTGATCAACCAGTAGCGTGCCGAGATTGCTCAAAGCCGTCGCGTCATCCGGCTGGACGCGCAGCGCTTCGTTGTATTCGGCGATTGCTTCGTCGGTCTTGCCCTGCATGCGGAGTGCGTTGGCCAGGTCATTGTGGGTAGCGGGCATTTTCGGGCCGTACTGAACCGCCCGGCGCGCTTCTTGAACCGCTTCGTCAACTCGACCCTGATCCAGAAGGAGATTACCGAGATGGGCGTGTAGCGACGGCGCTTTCGGGGCTAACCGGATCATGTGTCGATAAAGCCCTTCCGTGTCCCGCCAGACGGTCAGGTATTTTCTCGTGGCGTAGGCCTCCGCCGAGAAAAGTAGCAAAGCGATCGCAGCCATGATCCCCACTCGCTTTAGTTGATGGTCTGGAGACGGTGCGCGACCGAGCCAGCGGACGATCAGATGGCACAGGATGATGAGGAGTCCAACGGAAGGCAAATAGGCGTACTTGTCGGAGGCGATGACGTTGGAAAAGCCGATGATCTGGATCGTGGGTCCGAGCATCAGGAAATAAATGAGCCAGCCGGTGGCAAAGGCGCGTGTCCTTCGTAGCGACCAAACGAGAAACGGGATCAGCAAGCACGATCCCACGACGCCGGCCGCGATCCACGGATCTGACAGCCTTAGCGGCGACGGGGGCGCATAGTGGGACGAGAGATCCGCCGGCCAGAGCATCTTGTAGGGATAGAACATGATGTTGTGGCAGAGCGTCAGGGGCATGTCGAGCGGATCGTACTCGCCGGGTAGCGTGACGCCGGCCGTTTGACGCTGCGAAACAAATGTGATGACGGCGGAGGCCGCGCCGATGGTCAGGAGCGGTAGTTTTTCCAGAACAGCTCGCCGAGAGATGCGGTTCAACGGCCAATAATCCAAGAGCAGCATGGCCAGCGGCAGCGGTGTGCTGGTCGGCTTGGAGAGCAGGGCCAGGACATAGGCGAGGATCGCGACGACAAAAAGGCGAATGCGACCCGTCTGCGCGTAGCGAATGTAGGCGATCAAGGAGAGTAGAGCGAAAAAGGCGGCCAGTACGGTCTTTCTCTCGCCGACCCACGGGATGGGCTCGATGGTGAGGGGATGTAGACCGAAGAGCAGTCCCACGACAGTGGCGGGCCAAGGCTGATGGAAAAGGAGATAGAGCGACGTGATGATCAGCAGGGTGTTGGCGACGTGAAGGATGAGGCTCGTTCGGTGGAAGGGGAAGAGGTCGTCGATGCGGCCGCCCAGGGCATAGTCGATCATCAGCGAGATCATCGAAAGCGGCTGGTAGTATCCGCCGATGGTCGAAGGCTTCAGAACCTCGGTCATGAATCGCCAAGCTGACGTCAGCCCAGGATTACGGACGAGAGGGTTGTCGACCAGGTAAGCGTGGTCGTCGAAGGACAAGGCGCCTGCCGATAGGGCCGGCCAATGTACGGCAAAGACGAGCACTGCCGCGGCGAGGAGCAGCGCAACGAAGAGGACCGTGGGGGAAAATCCATTGCCGGAAAGGGCTTTCCGCTCGCCCTCCGCGACCGGCTGCTGGTGGGCGGCCTTTCGATCTCGCTTCATCCCGGCAGTCTATACGAGCCGATGCGGGGGACCAAAACTCGTCGAGCGTGGATGCGGCCGCGTAGGGATGTCAGGGTTTGTTTAGCTCTTGCTGTGCGCGGCGCGTCTGTGCGAGGCCGGAACGGGCCTGTGCATGATCGGGGTTGGAACGAAGCAGGGCTACAAATCGGCGCTCTGCTTGTGCGTAGTGGAGTTCAGCGTCTTTGTTTTGCCCCGATTTTTTCAAGGTCATAGCCAGGTTGAAATGGAAGAATGGATTGTCGGGGGCGAGCCTTATGGCCTGTCGGTAGTAGACAATGGCCTCGTCCGGACGGCCTTGCTGAACAAGGAGATTGGCGAGATTGCCGTGAGCGTCGGCATAGTCGGGCTTAATCTGAAGCGCCGCTTGATAATGAGACGCCGCTTCGTCGGCATGACCCTGGGTTGCCAAACAGACCGCAAGATTGTTGTGCGCCTCGGCGTAACGCGGCAGGAGTTGAAGCGCGCGCTCGTAATGCGCGACGGCGTCGTCCAGAAGCCCCTTGCCCTGAAGCAGCCCGGCGAGATTGAAATGGATTTGCGGAGCGTCATCCTTCAG
>CAYMXF010000163.1:0-7548 GCA_964393935.1 uncultured Planctomycetaceae bacterium | reverse complement strand
GTCGTGGTGATGCCAGACAAACTCGCCATTGAACTTTACGAACTTCACGAGGCAGTCGTTCACTTCCGCTGCGATTCTCGGCTTCCAATAATCGCCGATACCGGCGAACTTCTTCGCTAGATTCACTGTCTCGATCATGCCCATCACCTCTTTCGCTACGCCATTAGCGGCTTCCACAACCCGACCACCGTTCCCTCGGGATCCGCCAGCCACGCGAAGTTCCCCAGGTTCGGCACCTCCGTTGGCGGGACGAGCGTCTTGCCGCCGAGCTTCGCCGCCTTGTCGAGATAGCTCTGCAAGTTGTCGACCTGAACGTAAACCGTCACGTAGTTGTGCGGCTCGTGGCCGAGCGCTGTGATGTGACCGTGAATTCCGACCGGCGCGCCGGTGGCGATCATCGCTGCCGGCCCGTGCTGCTCGATCTTCCAATCGAACATGCCTGCATAGAACTTCTGCGCCTTGGCCGAATCTCGGCACCCGATCTCGAAATGTACGACAGGCTGTCCCATGTGATATCAACCTCCTCGGGAACGGACCAGGGGTCCATACTCCCCTATTTTTTCAACTGCGCTGCCAGAAAACCGTCGATCTCCCGCCACGCCTTCTCCGCCTGCTCCTTGTTGTAGCCGTGTTTGTTATTGACGTTCAGGAATGCGTGTCCCGCGCCGGGATAAATGTGGTGCGACGAATGAACACCCGCCTCTTCCAGCGCCTTCTTGAACGGCTCGACCTCGATCCCGCGGTCGCGTACGCCCCAGATGCCCAAGAGCGGCCCCTTTATATTGCGAAGCTGGGCGACGTCCGTCACCGGCTTGCCGTAACAAACGACCGTACAGGCGACCTTCGGCTCGGCGATGGCCAGCCGCAGCGCGTACCCGCCGCCCATGCACCAACCCATGACGCCGACCCGCTTGCCGCGTGTCGCGTTGTGGTCGGCCAGATAGGAAAACCCCGCTCGCATATCGGCGAGGGCACGTTCGTCGGACAGGCCGCGCATCAACTCATGGGCATGCTCCGCGTCGGTCGCTACTTCGCCGCGATAGAGATCGACCGCGAGGACGACGTAGCCCTGCTCTGCGTAGCGATCGGCCTGCTGCTTGACCCAATCGTTGAGGCCCCACCATTCGTGAATCAGCAGCAAGGCGGGCGCGGGCATGTCGCCCTCCGGCCGCGCGAGGTAGCAGGAGAACTTCGCCTCGCGCGCACCGATCGTCACCATCTGCGTCGAGATCGTCTTGGGCGCCGGGTGCTTCATTGGACCGGCATGCGGGGGATTCTTGCCCGAGACAGGCGGCTTGGCGTCCTGGGCACTTAACAACGAGCCACCCGACACAAGCATCGCCGCGACGACGATCGCTTTAGAAAAACGAGACTTGGTAAATCTCCTTAGTCGCATGGGATTCGATGCCAGCGCCGCCGTACGCAGGTCGCCGGTTGTTCCAAATAGATAGCGATCCGTCGCAACGGAGGGATTGAAGATCGGGGCTTGATGAAAGGTCATCGTCGCTTCCCTACGCACCTTGCCGCGACGGATCGGGGCGGCATCAATTGCCTTCCGACCCTCACCCCAACCCTCTCCCTGGAAGGGAGAGGGAGGTGGGCGCTTCGGTGATCAGGTTCCAAGGGTCCCGGCACTGCCGCCGGCTCTCAGCCCGCTCCAAGCGGACGCCCCTAGCGAACAAGAGGATGTTAGCGATTGCCGGAAACAATGACAACTATGGATATGATGAACGCCGGCCTCGAGCCTTTCCCATCCCGCTTGCGTGACTATTCCAACGGCTGCTGTTCGTAGACCCACGCAGGTATCGCGCCCTCCGCACGCCACTCGGGCACGACCCACTCCTCGTCGCCGTCCTTGCGGTCCCAATTCGTCGGATCGTCAAGGTCCGGCACGTTGGAAAAGGCGATGCGCGTCGGCGCGCTGTCGAGGAATTCGTGCACCGTGCCGATGTGGACCGCATCGCGGCCGTATCGGGAATTGATGCGATCCATCATCCGCGACAATTCCATCCGGCGCTGCTCGCCGGGAAAGAGCGCGCGCGTGGCGGACGGATCGGCCAGCAAGTTGCTCAAGACGACGCCAACTTTCAGGGGCCGCCCGAAGGCGGAGCGCTTGGCCCACAGCGCGACGAAGGCATCCACCATCGTGCTGGTGTCCTGGCAACCGCTCAGATTTATCCCCGCCTGCCAGTGACCGCCCTGAAGGAATGAAACATACAGATCGAGGCGGCACGCGAAGTAGCCCAACCGGCGCATCCGGGCGGCGGCCTTGCAAAGCAGCCGCACCAGGACGCCCTGCGCGCCGACCTCGCTACGCAGCTCCGGCGGCAGTACATGGGAATGGCCGACGGTGCGACGCCGCGTCGGCAGCTCCGGCACGTCGTAACCGTGCAGAGCCAGCCAGAAGCGCTGGCCGACGATGCCGCCCCAGAGCCGTTCGAGATCGTCCGGCGAAAGGGCGCAGAGCTGTTCGACCGTCTGGATTTCCTCACATTCGAGCCGCCGGCGCATTCGCGGCCCGATCCCGGGAAAATCGATCGGGGCGAGCGTATAAAGCTTGCGAGGCAAATCCTCCGAGGCGATCACCGTCAAGCCGTCGGGCTTTTTCATGTCGCTGGCCACCTTCGCCAGAAACGTATTGGGCGCCAGCCCCACCGAGCATCGAACGTATTCGCCCAGGCGCCGGCGTATCGCCTCCTTGACGTCGCGCCCTTTTTGCAGAGCCCGATCGATGGGGACATCCGGACTGGAGAGCCGGCACGAAAGCTCGTCGATGGAATGGACGTGACGGATCGGCAGGCAGGTCTCGACCGCCGCGAGCATCATGTGGTGTACGCGAACGTAGAACTCGTGGCGCGCCTCGACCAGCACGATGCCGGGACACATCTTCCTCGCATCGCGGACCATCGTTCCCGTTTTCACGCCGAGGGCCCGCGCCTCGTAGCTCGCCGCGATGCAGCAGGTCGACTCCGCTTGCACCGGGACCACTCCCACCGGCTTGCCCCGCAGTTCGGGTCGATACTGCTGCTCGACGGACGCAAAGTAGGCGTTCATGTCGACAAACATGATTTTCAGGGACATGCCGCGCTCCCGCACCGGCCCGGGTTTCCTCCTCGGATAGAATAACCGAACAAAATCCTAACTTCAAGAGGGGCTCACACGGGTGAAGCGAGGTGGAACCAGTGGATTGTACGGCGACAACAATCTCGCCCCAACGGGGGCGAAGGTATTCGTAGTGTTCAAAAAATGAATGGGGGCGGCATCAGATCAACAAATTCACCGATTGCTGCGAACCTTGAGCCGATGCTGGCGAGGACGGTGCAACCGGTACTGCCGCAACTGGCACGGGCCATCGGAACGGCCAGAGAAGCTTCAGCGGTTTGATCGGCGGGCGATGGTGGGCGTGCGGTGTCGATAGTTTTTGTTCATCGCGCGCGATGTCCAGCGCGCGGAGTTCGACGTAATACGCGGGGCTGGCGCGCTCCGTCGCAAAGCCAATCGGCTCGGGCAGGCTGATGTTCAGTCGCGAACACAGCGCCGACAGCGAAGGCGCGGGCAGCCAGCACCGACCAGCCCAGAGCGGCACGCAGAAACAGGATCGCGCGTAAAGAACCCTCGGCGCGGACGCGCTCGAGGACGGGCCTCCCACCACTGGACTTCCTCCCCATCGAGTCCGTCCTGGGTGGGACACGTTGGCCGGAGCCTTCAGAGCCGCGACTGTAAAGGAGCGCCGGGTGGCGCTCGAATGTCGCGCGACACTCCCTCACGGTCGCGGCTCTGATCCGGACGGACCTGATCCCATAACAAAAGACGGACTTTCCCCTCGGGATATCTTCCTCTGTTAGTTGTATTCCCGAAGGGAACGAATTGCGCGGGCGAATTGGGAGAGCGTAGTGAGTCCGAGATGGCGCAAGAAGATCAAGAAGATCGCGCAGCGCGATCCATCTGCGCGGGCGCGTGAAGGGCAGGGTCCGTAAATAAAAATGCCGCGGGGAATCGACCGCGTTGCGTCAGACGATCATTCGTCTTCAGTGACGGGACGCGCCGAACGCCGGATGGGGCGATCGCTTTGTTCACCGCCGGTCGTGGAGACGACCTTTTCGGCCAGTCGGCGGTAGGCGTCGACGACGTCGCGGCAGATCAGGTCCACGCGCTGTCGCAATTCGCGGCGGTCCTTGATGAGCCGCGTCGATACACGGCGAAGACGCTTGCTCCGTCGGGTGCGGCTCTGCTGCTGTCGGCTTCGCCGAACGACGCGGCCGATGCAATCGAGAACGCCATCGCCATCGGCCGCAGAGTCAAGCACGTCCGCCGCGCCATCGCGAAAGATCGTGCGAATCCGCTCGGCGTCCGCGTCGGGCGACACCACGACCAGCGGCATCGCCGTCGCGCCCTCGCCCTCGCCGACCAGGCTGAGGGCGGGACCGTCGGCGAGCCGCTCCTGCGCGAGGATCAGGTCGAACGCGTCCGAGGCGGCCATGAGCTGGGCTTCTTCGATCGTGTCCACGACGGACACGTTCGCGTCGTCGAGATTCGTCATGATGTGCGTGGCCAGCATCGCGGCGGTATCCGGATCGTCCGCGACAATCAAGATTTGCAAATTGTTGAGTGACATCCTTGCTTCCTTCTTTCGCTTCCTTGCTTCGATCCCTGTGCGATTCGGCGCGGCCGTTCAAAAGTGGCCGGCGGGCCGTTTCGGCCGTGAGAGCGAGGGGAGGAGGGAGAGAGGCCTACGCGACCCGCCTGGCCCGGAATACGTTGGGCACCACTGCACTCAAGCAGTGGTCCTAGCCGCGCCGGCATTCATTCACTGACGGTTTGCCCCCAAGCGGCCGCCGATCGCAGGCCGCGGCCCTCGCCCGAATTTCCCTCACTCGGCTTCGACGGGTGGGACGGGCAGTCTGAGTGTGACCTGCGTCCCCTGACCCGGCCGGCTGTCGATCCGGATCGTGGCCTTTCCGGCCAGGACCCAACGGTGGACTCGCGCCAGCCCGAGCCCCCGACCGCGGCCCGCGGGTCGGTGCGAGAAGAATGGATCCATCGCCCGACCGAGCACGTCCGCCGTCATGCCGCGTCCTTTGTCGGACACGATCACGACGACGTGTTCTTCGGTCAGATCGGAGGCGGCCTTGACGGCCAAACGGCGGTCCGCCGGGCTCGTCGCCTCGACGGCGTTAGAGAGGAGTTCCTTGAGGAGTTGCGATAACTGTGTGCGATCGAACCAAACCGGCGGCGTGCCCTGTGCAACGTCAATCGACAAGCTGCCGTCATCCAATAATCCCGCCCCGATTAGTTCTGCCCGCAACGTCTCGAAAAAACCGCGTAGATCGACGGACTCTGGGATCGGCTCGGCCGGTCGGGCAAAGTCCATTAACTCGGTGACGATATCGCTGGCGAGTTGGGCCTGTCTGGCGATTTCCTGTAGCACGGCGCGGTCGTCGTCGGTCGCCGCTCGGTTGCGAAGGAGCTGGGCGCGGCCGGAAATGACGGCCAGAGGATTGTTGAGTTCGTGGGCCGCGCCGGCGGCCATGGCGAGGGTCGTCTCTAATGTTTGACGGCGGACGAGTTCCGGTTCGAGCAAGGAGGAACGGCGGTTGGCCTCGGCGAGCTCATCAGCCAGCCGTCGAGCGGCGACGTGGTCCTTCGCGCGGGCAATGCCGAGCCCGACGGCATGGGCCAGCGCGGAAAGGCCCTGTACTTCCACCGATAGCGCGGTCATCGTCGCAGATTCACCGGCCAGCAGCGCGCCGCCGACCATACGGTCCTGGTTGACGAGCGGCAGGAACCAGATCGATCCGGTGCCGAGCGCGCCCCGCGCGCGGTCGACGACGTCCGCGAAGGCGTCCGGCGGCGGGGCGAGCCAGGCGCCGGCCTGCGCAAGGCGTGCGAGCTGCGACCCGTGCGATTCAAACTCCGGACCGTCGGCGGGGCGCTGATAGATCGCGCTGCGGGTCCGGCCTTCCGCCCAACCCATGTCGAGCCATTCGCCGCAATCGCTGATGACGAAGACGACGGTTCGCACGCCGCAGGCTTGTTGGATCGCCTCGGCCCAGGCGGCGCAGACCTCGCGGACATTTGCCGACGCCGGCAATGTTTCGTTCAGCTTATCCATCGCCGCGAAGAACCGAATCTTGTTTTCCAAGCGGCGATTCTCCTCGGTCAGGCGCGTCGTCGTCTCGCGCGCCTGTGCGCCGTCGTCGATGGCCGCGTACGTGTGCCGAGAGGGTCCGCCATCCGATCGCGCCGCGAGCCAATCGGCCCGAGCGGAGACGTTGGCGAGCAGACCGTCGGAGATCGCCTGCCGCTTCTCTTCGGGGAGGCCGAGTTGCTGCGCCAAGAGTCGCGACGGCCGGGCAATGTGGTACGTGCCGGAAAAACCAAGCCGCTGCTCGCGTGCGAGCGTATCGGCGAGTTGAATGATTTGTACGTGGCGACCGGCGGCGATGCCCGCCGGCAACAACTCTGGAGGATGATGATGCAGCCAGATGCACTCGAACAGTCGCTTGGGCAAGTTCCATCGTTCGGCGAGCCGTCGGCCCGCCCCGGTGTGATCGACGCCAAGGAGGGCGTACTCGATATCTGAGATGTCGGCGTCCGTCGACTCGTAGCGCCACAGGACGCGGGCATAGCTTTTGGGCAGCACCGCATCGAACGCCGGCTTGCCGATGTCATGGATGAGCCCGGCGGCGAGCGCTTCGAGTGGATTGATCGTCCCCCCCAACACTTGCGCGATCCGCGAAGCGGCGCACCCCACGGCTAGGCTATGCCGCCAGAACTCCGCGCGGTCCAGGCGTCCACGAGGTCCGTTGTCGTGAGGCTCAACGCAATCGATGAGTTTGAGAGCATGGATCAGTGTACGAAGCCCGTCGGCGTGGAGGGCGATCAGTTCTTCGACCGCCATGCGGGACGGTCTGGGGTCGACTGCCGGTAGTGCCAGGATCGCTCGAAGATCGGCGAGTAGGCGAGGATCGGCAACGATCAGGTCCGCGAGCTGGGCAGCGTTAATCCCGCTTGTGATCTCACCGGCTGGAAGCCGGTGCCACATGCCGGACGGCGCAGGCAGCTCGTCGAGCTGCGCGAGGACTTGTTCGATCTTGTGGGGATCGGCGGCGGCCGTCGTCCGCCCCAGCGGATCTTCGACCTGCGATGTCATGGCGATCTCCCCTCCAATGCGAATCTGTGATCTCACCGGCTGGAAGCCGGTGCCACATTCAAAAATCTCACCGGCTAATAGGCAATGCCACACAATTCCGCGATCCGTTCGATGAGCTTGTCGATGTCGAACGGCTTCTTGATGAAATCGTCGGCCCCCGCCGTTCGGAGCTTTTCGATCTCCGCCGGCGCGACGGCGCCGGAAACGATGACGATCTTCGTGTGCGCCAACTCGGGATCGCTACGGACGCGCTGGCAGACGATGTTGCCGTTGATGTCGGGAAGCAGATAGTCGAGCAGGAGGATGTCCGGCCGATATTCCTTGGTGAGCGCACCGGCGTCGAAACCGTTCGACGCGGACTTGACCTCAAAGCGACCGTCGCGGCCGAGCAGGTC
>CAYMXF010000162.1:4925-7552 GCA_964393935.1 uncultured Planctomycetaceae bacterium | reverse complement strand
GTCCGCCGGGCCGGCGGGGGAGTTCCGGGGCCGATCGCCGAGTTCGGTAGGTCAGAAGGTGTCGTGGTCATCTGTAAATACAGAATAACAGAAAAGCCGATGATCAACCATGAGGCTCGCGGTGAGCCTTCGATGGGAGACCGATGATATGCCAAAGGTACGGCGAAGGTCGAGAGCAATAAAAACCAGCTTGGCGGGGGGGTCGTCATCCGGACGGAACGGTCACGCACGACGACTGTCCACGAACGGTAAAACGGCAAAACAGGCCGTATCGGGAAGAATCGGGGCGGCCTCGGCCACTGCGGAGACGTTCTTTCCCGAGCTTTCCAAGACCCACCATCGTTTCGGGCTCGGCGTTCTACTGGCTGTCTTGGAACGAAAGGGCTCGGAGGCCGAACTCGGATTCGCCCGGGTGGGGCGGTTCTATCCCACGCCCGGACAACGGCCCAAAGAGGGCGTCCTCGGCGCCGCCGACGCCGGCCACGTCGCGCGAATGCTGGCGGGGCTGGCCCATCCCGATCGGATTCGAATCCTTCGAGCGATCCTACAAGGCGCGGCGACGCATCATGCCTTGCACAAGGCCGTCGGGCTCAAAACGGGTCCGATGTATCACCATTTGAGGGCCCTCGAACGGGCCGGCGTGCTGACGATGGCGACGCGCAACGCGTATGATCTGACCGAGCGCGGCAGGGTCGCGTTGCTGGTGACGAATACGCTCGGGGCCGTCTTTACGGGCAAGCGGATGAACTGGAGCAAACGGCGACTGATCTGCCGCCGTGAGAAATAGCCGCCCGGACAAAATATCGTGGATTCAAACGAGAAATTGAACGTCCCATAATGACTGTTATGTTGCGTTCGATGGGGGGATTTGGGCATCGTCCAATTGCTATTTACCAGCGGCGCCCAGGACGGCCTTCAGATCGATCGAGTCCCACAAGGTGAATTGTCGTGTCGTTGTGTCGTAGCCGTAAGAGTTCATCCGTTGGGCCGCTGCGTCGGTCACATAAACCAATTCGTAGTTCTCGGTGAATAGACCCGTGACCATGACGTAGTCTCCGCCGCGATCGAGCTGGCCGATGGCCATTGCCTCATTGCGGCCGCCGGTCGTGCTCATGACCACGCCGACGAAGAGGATCGTCGCGGTGATCGTCAAGATACCGATTGTGAGGTTTCGGTTGTCGTGCATTGCAACTCCTCGGGCGGCGGGCCTAGCGGCCTCCGCGGAACTCCTTATTAAGATCGCGCCAGCCTGCATGGAACAGCCGGCGATTGGCCAAGTCCCGGTTCGGCACAAAGACGTGAATCCGACGCTGTGCCAAATCGATGACGTAAAGACCGTCTACACCAGCCCGGATCTCCGCGGCCACCATGAGGTAATTCTGCCCCAGCGGCGCCGCCTGGGCGTAGGCCGCCGGAAGGCGATAGGCCGAAAGGATCAGCGTCGCCGCCAGCAGCAGATTGAGTCCGACCAGTAGCACAATGATCGCTCGTTTTGTCATCTTCGCACCCTATTCACTACCCGTTCGCTTTGTGGGCTTGAAGCCGATCGCCAGTGCGGCGAGCAAGAACCCCCCCGCCAGGGCGTATTCCAGGATCGGCCGTTTGGCCGGAAGCATATCGATGTTTTCGTCTTTCACGGAAGGATCGTTGATCTGCGCCGATGCGGTGACGGTTGCGGCTGCCAGCAGTACCCCTGACAGGAACCATCGACGTAACAAGAATGGAATTCGTTTGGCCATACGATCCCGCACTGTGAGATTGTACCCCGCCCCGCCGGGACCGCAATCGCCCGATCAGCACGGGGCCGCCGGCCAGGCCTTTTCCAGGGATCGGCTCATCTTCAGAAATTCGTCCTTGGGGATCGATACGGTGTCCCAGCTTTTGGATAGCCTCTTGTGGTGCTTGGCGTATTCTCCTACCGGCGCCAGCCAGAATCGATACCGCCGACCGGAAAATCGGAGCACCTCTTCGTCGTTTTCAAACAGCTCCGGTGTTTCCCCCCTTTTCTCGGCGAGCCAGTAAGCGAATACGAACACGGCTTCGTAGCCATCTCCGAAGAGCTTCTCCCACGTCTGTAGGCCCTGGACGTCCGAACGTGTCACCCAGTTTTTCTGCCTGCAATCGCTCTTTGAGGAGTGCTGAGGGAACTTCCGTCCTTTAACGTCCACCAGACAGGCCGGCCCCGCCGCAGGATAGACGACGTAATCGAACGCTTTCGCCCCTGTCCGGCCCTTGACCATGTGCCGCACGTCTTCGACGGAGACGTATGGCGTGCCCCGTCGATCCATGTAGGCCTCGAAGGCCAATTCATAATGGCTACGGCGGACCTTCACGCTTCGAGTCCCAACACTTTTCGCGGGTTGTCGCACAAATCCTTCAACGCGACTTCACGCTCTTGCCCCCCCGCCATTGGTTTGATTTTCACGACCTGTCGCGCTTTCGTCTCCTCTCCGACGATCACCACGACCTCGGCCCCCGCCTTGTCAGCTTGCTTGAGCTGCTTTCCGAGCGCCTGCTCGGTGTAGGAAAACTCGGTGCGCACGCCGCCCCGCCGCAGGTCAGCCACAATGCGATGCACGGTGGGACGCATCCCATCGATCGCGTCCGCGACGAAAATGAGCCCCCCC
>CAYMXF010000162.1:0-4825 GCA_964393935.1 uncultured Planctomycetaceae bacterium | reverse complement strand
ACGCCGACGAGGATGCACTCCGCATCCGCCAGCGGATCGGCCGTCCCGATCACATCCACGTTCCACTGATAGAACTCGCGGAGCCGCCCTCGCTGAACGTTCTCCCCACGAAAGAGCGTCGGAATGCTGAACCACTTGATCGGCTTGGGGAGCGAATTGATCTGCGCCGCGACCATCCGCGCGAGCGTCGGCGTCATTTCCGGTCGAAGGGCCAGCTCCCGCCCGCCGCTGTCCGTCAGTCGATAGAGCTGCCCGACCAACTCCTCGCCGCTCTTTTCGCGGTAGAGGTCCAGGTACTCGAGCGTGGGCCCTTCATATTCCACAAAGCCGTGACGGATCGAGACCCGCCGCCAGACGTCGAAGATGTGCCGGATCGGCGCCAGCAGCTCCGGGTATAGATCGCGCGTTCCTTTGACGGCCTGTATCTTCATGAATCACCCGAGCGGACGGCGGCGATTCTAGAAACGTCCCGTTCAGTCGTCAAAGATGGGTGTCACGGTCTCGCAGCAGCGAAGCCGTGTATCGAATCCCGCCACGTCCTGGCTGCGCCAGAACGTGCCACCCGTTATACTCGCGCCATGCGCGTCATCGCGGGTGAGTTTCGTGGTCGCACGCTTGCCGCGCCGCCAGGTCAGGCGACGCGGCCGATTCTCGACCGCGTGAAAATCGCCCTCTTCGACTGGCTTGGCGCGCGTTTGGCCCTGCCCGGAAGCCTTCCGCCCATGGCCGTACTTGATGTCTTCTGTGGCGGCGGCAGTCTGGGCATCGAATCCCTCTCGCGCGGCGCGGCCTCGTGCGTTTTCATTGAAAACGACAAGGCTGCCCTGCAATGCCTTCGCGCAAACATCGAAAAGTTCGGATTGGCCGGTCGTGTTCGCGTCCTATCAGAGTCGGCTGATCGTGCCCGGCCCATCCCGATGTCCGCCGACGCATTTGGTCTGATCTTTCTCGATCCTCCTTACCGACTTAGCGAGGATGTTTCGCCGCAATCGGTGATGGGCCGCGTTGTCAGAAACCTCGGTGCGACGATTCCCCTTACCGCCGATACGCTGGTCCTCTGGCGTCACGACGCCGCGCTGATTCTCCCTTCCTCCCTGCCCGGCGGCTGGGCTTCGATCGACCGCCGCGTCTGGGGTACGATGGCGATCACCATGCTCGTCCGCCCGCCCGCGAAGTAAGCAAATTGAATAGCGCGCTGTATGATGGCCGATAATCGGCGGACGGGGTCGACGAGCCACGCGGTCCTGGAACTTTCGGCTTGCTGGAGCACGAAATGCACGACAGGGGAAACTCCGGGAAACGACTGAGAGTCTGGCCGGTCCTATGCGTGGCATTGATCGGCGCCTGCGCTGCGCCGGAGAAAAGTGTTCGCCCCGGAGTCAATAAGGAATACCAGGGGTCGGACGTCGCCCAATGGGTGGAGCGATTCGAGTCTGAAAGCCGGGAGATTTACCGGGAGCGCGAAAAAATCGCGCAGGCGGCAGGCGTCGGTGAGGGCATGAAGGTCGCGGACGTCGGCGCGGGCACGGGCTTTTTTGCTGTGAAATTCTCGCAGTCAGTGGGTGCGTCGGGCCACGTCTACGCGGTGGACATCACTCCCGCCTTTTTGGAAAAGATCGATGCGGACGCGAAGGTTCGCGGACTCAAGAATATTACGACGGTAATAGGCGCGGATCGGTCCACGAACTTGGCGGCCGAGTGCATCGATCTCGCCTTTGTTTGCGATACCTACCACCACTTCGAATATCCCAAGAGCATGCTCGCGTCGATCCATCGGGCGTTGAAGGCGGGCGGGGTGCTTGTCGTGGTTGACTTCGATCGTGTCCCGGGCAAAAGCCGCCAATGGGTGCTGGACCACGTTCGCGCCGGCAAGGATGAAGTGACAAGAGAAATCGAGGCGTCTGGCTTCGAGCGGATCGACCAACCATCGACCCCGTTTTTGACGGAGAACTACGTTCTTCGATTCCGAAAGCCGGGAAAGGGCGGCTAGCGCGATACCCGATCGAATGAAGAAACGCCCTGACAGCCCGCGCCCGGCGGTCACCATGCACGCGGCGGCGACGACGGTCGTCCGGCAATTGCAAAAGGCCGGTTACGTCGCGCTGTTCGCCGGCGGGTGCGTCCGCGACATGATGATGAAGAAGCGCCCGCACGATTACGACGTGGCGACAAGCGCGCAGCCGCAACAAGTCGCCCAACTTTTCCGCCGCACGCAACAGGTCGGGGCGAAGTTCGGCGTCATCCTCGTCCGTATCAGTCGCCATCCCATCGAAGTCGCGACCTTCCGCCGGGACATGGATTATCACGACGGCCGCCGCCCCTCTGCGGTGCAGTTCACCGATGCCCGCGAGGACGCTATCCGCCGGGACTTCACCATCAACGGGATGTTCTACGACCCCATCAAGCGAGAGGTGGTGGACTATATCGACGGCAAGGCGGACCTCAAAGCGAGGGTTATCCGAGCGATCGGTGAGCCGGATAAGCGATTCGCCGAGGATCACCTACGCCTGCTCCGCGCGATTCGCTTCGCCGCGAAGCTCGATTTTGAAATCGAACCGGCGACGTGGTCGGCCATGCGCTCCAACGCCGCGAAGATTGTCGACATCAGCCCCGAGCGGATCCGTGAGGAACTTGACGCGATGCTTTCGCACCCCAGCCGTGCCCGCGCGTTCGAGTTGATCGTGGAGTGTGGGCTTCTCCCGCACCTTTGGCCGCAAGCGAAGGCCATCTGTCCAAGCGCGACGCGCTCGCGCGCGATCCTCGCCGCCCTACCGGCCGATGCTTCATTCGAATTGGCCCTCACGGCGATCCTTCACACCCAACGGCCGCTCGAAGCGGTAGAGGCGTGTGAGGCCCTGCGATGCAGCAACGACACCCAGCGCACCGTCCGTTGGCTGCTCGCCCATCGAGACGACCTCGACGAGCCGGACCGCGTCACGCTGGCCGATCTCAAGCTGCTCATGGCCGACCCGGCGTTCCCAGACCTGCTTCGATTGCTCGCCGCTCGTTTGCGGGCCGCCGGCCACCCCCCCACCGCTTACAAACAGATCGCCGCCCGCGCCAAGCGTATCCCCCCCACCGCCGTGGCCCCCCCACCGTTCGTCTCGGGACACGACTTGCAGCGGCTTGGACCCTCGCCCGGCCCTTTATATAAGAAGCTTCTCGATCGGGTTTATTACGCCCAGCTCAACGGAGACGTGCGCAATAAATCGGAGGCGATGGCCCTGGTGCGAAGACTTCTCCAGGAGGCGACTTCCCAATGAAACGATCCCAGCATGTGTTCTGTTGCTTCGTTCTGGCGATGAGCGCCGTAGGGTTCGCCGGCTGCGCGCCGACGGGGGATCCGACGATCCATCGAATCGTGAGCGAGATTTCAGAAGAGAACATCCGCAAATCGGTCGAGAAGCTCGCCTCCTTCGGCACGCGGCATACGCTCAGCGATACCACGAGCGAGACCCGCGGCATCGGTGCCGCGCGGCGATGGATCAAGGCTGAAATGGATCGCTACGCGGCCGAGCGCGGCGGGAAGCTTCAAATTGAGGCGCAGTCCTTCATCATCCATCCCGACGGCAAGCGCGTGAATCGCGATGTCGAGGTCGTCAATCTCGTCGCGACGCTGCCCGGTACGGACCCCGTTTCGCGGCAGCGCGTTTATGTCGTCAGCGGTCATTACGACTCGATATGCAGCGATTTCATGGACTCGAACTGCGACGCCCCCGGCGCCAACGACGACGCCAGCGGCGTCGCGGCGGTGTTGGAAATGGCCCGGGTCATGTCGCGCTACGAATTCGACGCGACGATCGTCTTCGCCGCGGTCGCCGGCGAGGAACAGCATCTCTATGGCTCGCAATACATGGCCGAGCAATACCGCGCTCGTCACGTCAACGTCGCGGGCATGTTTACCAACGACATCGTGGGCAGCAGCGTCGGCGGCAACGGCGTTATCGACCGTTCGCATGTTCGCGTCTTTTCCGAGGGTGTCCCAACTACCGAAAGCACGGAAGAGGAACGAAAAATCCGCCTCGATACCGGCAACGAGAATGATTCGCCCGCACGGCAACTGGCACGATTCATCGATACCGTCGCCGAGCGGTATGTGCCCGGCTTTGACGTGGTGATGATTTATCGGCGGGACCGCTTCCTGCGCGGCGGCGATCACAAGTCGTTCTCCGAGCAGGGCTACCCGGCCGTGCGCTTCACCGAAATGAACGAGGATTATCATCACCAGCACCAAACCGTCCGCATCGAAGGCGGCGTGCAGTACGGCGACTTGCCGCGATTCGTCGATGCCGGCTACGTCGCCCAGGTCGCCCGCGTGAACGCCGCGGCGCTGGCGAGCCTGGCGCTGGCCCCCGCCCCACCGGCCAATCTTCGCGTGCTGACAGCCAAGCTGGAGAACTCGACGACGCTGCAATGGGACCCCGGACAGGAGGCGGACCTTGAAGGCTACGAAGTCGTTTGGCGCGAGACGACCGCGCCGCAGTGGCAGAATTCAAAATGGCTCGGCCCTTCGACCGGCTGCACGCACCCGCTCTCGAAGGACAACTACATCTTCGGCGTCCGCGCGGTGGACAAGACGGGCCACAAGAGCGTCGTCGCCTATCCGCGACCGTGGAAGCCGGAGCCGGAGTAGGACGTGCTCCGCAGGCCGCTTTTTTTACCTCTGCGAGCTTTGCGCCTCTGCGTGAGATTGTCCGCGAAGCTCCGCGCGGACCTTCATTAGAATCTTCCCGAGATGGTTCTCCCCCTGCCCGTCGCAGACGCCCCAGAAGCGGTCGTTCCAAGTGTTGCCTTCGATGAGTTCGGCGTCGCCGGTCGCCAGGAG
>CAYMXF010000161.1:0-7588 GCA_964393935.1 uncultured Planctomycetaceae bacterium | reverse complement strand
GTCGGCGACAGCGCCGGCGTCTTCGAGAAGCACATGTGCATGAAGATGTCGTTGAGCGTGTCGGCCCCGCCGGTCAGGGCCATGTCGCAGCGGCCCAGGGTCAGCTCCATCATGGCCAAGTGGACGGCGCCGAGCGAGCTGGCGCACGCGGCATCGACGACACAGTTCGTCCCCCGCAGATTCAACCGGTTGGCGATCCGCCCGGCGACGACGTTGCCGAGCAGACCGGGGAACGAGTTTTCCTGCCAAGAGACATAACCGTCCGCGATTCGAGCGACGACATCCTCGGCGATGTCCGGCGATACTCCCGCCTCGGCCAGCGCGCGCCGCCATAAGGGATGACCCAGCCGCGCCGCAAGCGGGATCACCAACTCTTGAGTCCCGGTGATCCCCAGAATGACGCCGACGCGCTCGCGGTTGAAATCGCGATCGTCGCCGTAACCGGCGTCATCGAGCGCCGCCTTGGCCACGACGAGCGAAAGAAGTTGCGCCGTGTCCGTCGCCTCCAGGATCGTCGGAGGGATGCCGAACTCCGTCGGGTCGAACGATACTGGCGAGAGAAATCCGCCGCGCGTGCAGTACGTATGATCCGGTCGCTTGGGGTCCGCGTCGAAATAGTCCTCGGTCGACCAGTGCGTCGGCGGCACCTCGCGGATACCGTCCTCGCCGCGCCGCAGCGACCGCCAGAACTCCGTCAGGTTTCGTGCATTGGGCAACAGACAACCCATGCCAATGATGGCGATAGGGACTTGCCCGGGACCCGCGCCTTGTCCTCGTGTGCTCAAACGCCGCCTTTACTTTCTGAAAGTGGAAGAGACGGTCGTGGAGACGATCCGCCGCTTCTCGCTGGTTAGTTTTATCCGGGCGGGATTATACGGTCAGGATTCGTGGAGTGTCGAGGTGGTGCGAGAAGCGTCGGACGGGGTCATTTCCGCTTGGAGTTCGAGGCTTTCGCAAACACTTTCGACAAGTCCAACGTAAAGCCTGGGAGCAAGGCGGTCTTCCACTTGCCACGAACGCTAAGACGTTTTTCGATCCATGAGTCCGCTCGGCGCGTCAAAAATAACGCCGTGTTTTTTCTCGGATCAATGATCCAATACTCACGAACTCCGGCAACGAGATAGTCCTTCGGTTTCTCTTCGTAATCGCGTTTGATCGACGAGTCAGAAACGACTTCAACGACAATATCTGGGATCCATCGGTCCCACGGTTGATCGTTTCCCTCCGGAGGAGGCATCAGATAGATTGAGAGGTCTGGGTGTCTTTCCGTTTCGTGGCCCCAAAGTTCGATCTTGGAGCCAAAACTTCCCAGGACATGCTGAACAATGCCAGGATGATCCCGTCGGTAAAGATGAATGGCCTCGTGAACTCGATCCGCGATGACGTTGTGCCAAAACCCAGGAATGTTCGTCACCTGAATGACTCCGTTCGCCAGTTCGTAAAAATAACCCGGTTCGGAATCGGCCGGCGCGAAAAGGCGCAGCGACATCCGGCGGCCATGATCGTGAGGGCCGACACGAATACGGGCAACCCTGGGACGCCGACGGGGTTTCGTGGCTGGCATCGTAGCGTGCATGACGAATTCTCCCAACGCAATTATATCATGACCCGCCGAGGATGGTCGATATTTCCGCGGTCTCCAACGGTCGATAACAAGCGGCACTCTGCGGTAACGCCAGCCCTTGCGATCGCAGCCAGTTCACGCGCGTCAGCACCGCCGCGCCGAGCATCAGGTTCATCGCGACCGTCACGACGTTGCGATTCTCCGGCCGCTCCAAAAAGCTTCCCCGCGCCCATTCGTTGAACGCCCCCATCGCCGGGCCGCACCAAATCTGGTAGTCCGCCTTGCGCGTAGGTTCGCCCCTATTCGCCCAATCCGACGAGCGGCCCAGGTAGGAACGAAAAACGAGGGCCATCTTATGCTTGGAGTCTTTGTCCGCCCGGGCGATCTGACTCGGGTCGCGCACTTCGAAGAAGCGGCGAGTTTCGTTCCACGCATCTTCCAACGTGCAACGGAAATAATCCTTTTCTAAAACCGCTCGCTCGCGAGCGGGTATCTCCTCTAAGCCGCCATGCGCGCGATAGAGGTCGTAGAGCTTTCGCGCGCGGACCGCGAACATCGTCCCCCACTTGAGCACCTGCACCTTCACGCCCATCTCGAACATGTCCGCCGCCGGGGCCATGGCCACGTCCGCCGGTCCGGCCTGCGCGAGCATCTCGCGGACGGCCTGTGACGTACCCGCCTCGACGCAGGCCTGGTTGACGGAGCCGGTGAGGATGTAGGCGGCGCCCATCACGAAGGCGGCCGCGGCGGAAGCAGGCGTCGAGATACCGCCGGCCGCGCCGACGCGGAGCGGCTCGGCATAGCCGTATTTGGCCTGCATCTCGTCGCGTAGGGCGATCATGCTGGGAATCAGCGAGATCGCCGGCCGATTGTCGGTGTGTCCCCCGGAGTCGGCTTCGACGGTAATGTCCGTCGCCATCGGAACGGACTCCGCCAGCTTCGCCTGATCGGGAGTGATCTCGCGCGATTCAACGAGAGTCTTCAGGAAATTTTCCGGCGGTGGCGACATGAACTTCCGAGCGACCTCGGCCCGCGAGACCTTGGCGATCACGGTGTTGGGGCAGACGGCGCGGCCGTCGGGGCCGCGATGAATCCCCTTCATACGGTAGCGCACCAGAGGCAGCGTCAGATCGAGATACGCCGACGCATCGACGAGCTTGATGCCGCGACGCAAATAGAGTTCCACGACCCCAGCTTCGAGCGCCGGTTCGCTGGGGCTATGTATGAGATTGAAGCCGTAGGGCAAGTCGCCCATGCTCTTTTGAATGCGATCGATCGCTTTCTCAATTCGTTCGAGTGATAAACCAGCCGCGCCGAAGAAGGCGAGCATGCCCGAGCGGCCCATCGCCTCGACAATCTCTTCGGAACCGATGCCGTTGGCCATCGCGCCGGCGGCATAGGCGTATTTCAGATGGTGTGCCTGGCGAAAGGCGGGATCGCCAAGCTGCTCCGGCGAAAGCGCCGGAGCAAAAGCGTGTAGCGGATAACTCGGCTCCAGGTTGATCGTCCCTTTACCGAGCAGACTGCGGCCGCCGAGCCCGACGGCGAGTCTGCCACGCGACGCGACCACGTGAACCGGACGCGTGACTTGGAGGATCGCTTTGGCAAGGCACGCTTGTGACTCATCCGGCGGGGAACCGTCCGGCAACCACCAACCCATCGGTGACGGTAGGCCCGATCGGTCGTCTGTTGTTTGCGAATCGATACCGGTGTCGTGTTCTTTTTGATCCAGTGGGAGCTGGCGAGCTGCTTTGACCCCGAGATCGAGAAGGAGATTGCATCCAGCGAAGAAACTGCCGACGGCCAGTTTGGCGCCGGTTTTCGCCCCCGCCGCCGCCGCGCTCAGGGCCGAGGCGCCGGTATCGATCGCCGATTTCGCCATGCCCCCGAGCTTGGCCGGTTTGGATTCGATCTGTTCAGCCATAGCCCCTCTAACCGCCTTGGCATGGGTCCTTCAGGCCCGTTTTGTGCCTCCAAAGCGTAGCCAGCCTAACCGACCTTGAGCATGGTGTGAACCGGGGTGCGCTTATTGTGTTTTTGATGAAGCGCCGCTCTTGCGGGATTGAGCAGGGGCGTTAAGCTTATCGATTCGTTTTTTGCCCGTTTATCCACCGCAACCATAAGGAGTTGCACCCCATGATGAAGTGGTTTCGTGCCCATACCAAGCAGATCATGGCCTTTCTCGTGCTCGTGGCCATGTTCTCTTTTGTGGGCGGCTCGGCGTTAGTCAATTTTCTACAGCCGGATCCTTCGAAAGAGCCGTACGGAGTGGCCTTCGGACGGAAATTCAACCAGGGTGAGATTTACCAAGCGCAGCGCGACGTTTCCACTCTGGAAATGGTCTTCGGAAGGCAGCAGCCCGCACTCAAGGCAAAGTACGGCGAGATTTGGCAGTGCGGCTACAAGGACCTCACCGTCGCTCATTGGTATCTTTTGACGGTCGAAGCCGATCGCGCTGGCATCGAGGTCTCTGATAAGGAATTAGACGATCAGATGGAGAATCTTCCAGCCAACCTTCTGGAAGCGCTCCGGGTCAGCCGCGATCAAATCACGCCGGACGAAATCCGTCATGCCCTGCGTCGGCAACTCGCCATCGAGAAGAACAGCCGCAGGATCACGAGCGCGGCCGCCCCATCCGAAACCCAAGTGCGCCACTTTGTACGGGACACCGAGGACAAGGCGAAGGTCCGTTTCGTCGCACTCGATGCCGAAAAGTTCATCGATGAGAAAGCCCCCGTCAGCCAGGAGGAACTCCAGGCGCAATTCGAAAAATACAAGGACGTGGACTCATCCAAGAGCGACGATGGTTTCGGTTACCGCCACCCTCGTCGCGTCAAGATGCAATACGTCGTCGCGCAGATACCGCTCATCGCCCCCGGCGTCGAGGTTTCGATGGACGCGGTGAAGAGCACCTGGAAGGCCAACAAGGCCGGGTATAAAAAAGTGATCTACGTCGAGCCGCCGACCACCGCGCCCTCGACGAGCGGACCGACGTCCCAACCGGACAAGCCCCAGCCAGTGCCCAAGACGGTGGAAAAGAGCTTCAGCGAGGCCCAGGCGGACGTCGAGCGAAATCTTCGTCAAAAGGCCGCGGTCCAAGCCGCGGACCAGGCCATGCGAAAGATTCAGAGCCAGCTTCAACGGCCTTGGCTCGACGAGAAGACCGACGCTTCGGGTTACAAGCCGATCCCTTCCGCCGCGAAGGAACCCGGGCTCATGAAGTCGGTTTGCGAACGGATGGCCATCGAGTTCAAGATACCGCTCGACTACGGCGAAACACCCCTCGTTTCAAAGGACGAGTTGTCCAAGCTCTCCAAGATCGGCGGCACGAGTTTGACGGGCGGCGGCAACAACCTGCCCATCGAGGAGTACGCCTTTCGCGTTCCGCCCTTTTTCGCTCACACCGTCGGAACGGATACGATGCCGAGTCTCCAATGGTTCCAGGTTCCCGATATGCCGCTGACATTGTCTACGAATGAGTTGATGGGAGGCAACATGGCGTCGGTCGTGCAAAAGCTGGTTCTTTTCCGCGTCGTAGAGGCGCGGGAGGCCGAGGCACCGGCCGCGTTGGACGAGGTTCGAGCCGCCGTCGAGCGCGACGTTCGTCTGTCGAAGGCCTTCGCAGGCATCGAACCGACGGCCAAGGAGCTTCACGCCGCAAGCCTTCGACTGGGCGTCGAAAAGGCGCTGGAACTCTTCGCGGACCTGCGCGAGAAGCGGGGCGCGTTCGTCACGACGCCGCCGGCGTTCGCTCGTTTTGCCCACAATCGATCGGCGCGGCTGCTCGAAAAGATGTCGGCCGACGAGCCGACCCTTGTGCCGACCAGCGTCCCCGGCGTCGGCGCGTCCAAGGAGTTTATGGATGCCTGTTTCGAGATGACCGCTTCCGATTGGAAGCCGCCGGCCCTGGAGCTTCCCAAGTCCGAGCGGATGGCGGCGGCAACGACGCGTCCGGCGGTCGAGCCGGCCCCGAAGGTGAAGCTGGTCTCCCTTCCCAAGCGTCACAAGTGGTGCGTTGTCGAACTGGCAGGCACGGAGCCGGTCGACGAGGGCAAGTTCGACACGCAGTTCCGGCAAATGGCCTACTACAGCCTGATGAGCGAGCGCGGCATGGCGCTGCGCGACGAGTGGTTCAGGCCCAAGGACGTCGAGAAACGCTGCGGCTTCCAACGGCTGACGCATGAAGGCGAGTTGACGCCGAACGAAGGCGTCGGCCCCGGTGGCCGCCCGCCGCCGACACCGTATTTCTAATGCGCCCGCACCAACCGTCCGACCCAGGTAAGCAGCCGAGGGCGGCTACACCACGACCGCTCACGACGGCCGCGGAATCTCCTTCGGTTTGCGGTTCTCGTCGACGGAGACATAGACGATCTCCGCGGAAGTGACCGGTACGCGGCGAGACGGCGAATCCCAACGATCGGCCTCGACCGACACGCGGACGCGGACGGAAGTCCGTCCGACCGACACCAGCTCCGTGTAAAAACTCAGCACATCGCCGACGAAGACCGGCTGTTTGAACTCGACGCGATCCATCGCCACCGTCACGACGTGTTCACAGCCCACCTTGCGGGCCTCGATGGCCCCGGCCTGGTCCAAATAGGAAAGGATCACGCCGCCGAAGATGGTCCCGTGCGCGTTGGTGTCCCGCGGCATCATCATGACCCGGATGGCGGGCTCCGCCGGTGGAATTTGGTTTGTTTTGGTCATGGTCAATCCTCGTCCGCTGCGCCAGGAGCGGCCCGATCGCCGCCGCCGGCCGATTGTAAGGCGAGCCGAGGCCCGCGACACGCCGGCCTGATCGCCGGATCGATCCGAGAAAACCCGTAATGAAACTGGGCGGTCCATGGGTGGTCTTCTTTGTCCCCGTTTTTGTTTGGTGAAACGAGGCGGAACAGGGTGGAACAGATAAACGTCGAAACGTCGAAACAGTAAGCCGGGGGCTGAACAACAATGAGGAGCCCGAAAAAGGGTGGAAAAAGTTCTTGATCTGTGAGCGGACACACATTTAGCGTAATTTGTCTGATGATCGCGCAAGTCAAGGACGAATTACGAATGACGAAAGATGGTTGAGGGGGCACGATGTGGGGAAAGTTGAATTCAGGAAAAAAAGACCTTGGCTGAACAAAGCTGAATTTCGTGAATTTTCGGCGTTGGCGGGGTGAAAAACGGGGGCGGGGGTTTTCAAGTTCAAGTGGTTTGCATAAGCGGGTCAGGGTTGCATAAGGGGGTCAGGTTGCATAAGGATGTATAAGGGATGCATAAGGGGGTCATTCTACTTTATTGACCCGAATGTCGCCGCCGGGTAGTCTTTGAGCATGCCCCGAACCGCCCGCGCCTCTGTCGGAGGCGTCTGCTATCACGTGATCAATCGCGGCAACGGCCGCGCCCGCGTCTTTTACAAAGACCGCGACTTTCAGGCGTTCGTCGATCTTTTCGAACCCGCCTGCGAGCGGCTGCCGATGCGAATTCTCGCATGGTGTCTGATGCCCAATCACTTTCACCTGGTCCTCTGGCCGCGCGGCGACGGCGACCTCTCCCGCTGGATGCAATGGCTGATGACCGCGCACGTCCGGCGCTACCACAAGAACCACCGCACGAGCGGTCACGTCTGGCAGGGCCGCTTCAAGGCGTTTCCGATTCAGCAGGATGCGCATCTGCTCACCGTGCTACGATACGTCGAGCGAAATCCGCTGCGGGCCGGTCTCGTGCGGCAGGCGGAGAACTGGCGATGGTCGAGCCTGCCGAGTTGGATCGAGCACGAGCGGCCGGCGTGGCTCTCGAAGGGTCCGGTCGATCGGCCGGCGCGATGGCTGACGTACGTGAACCGCGCGGAGACGTCGGCGGAGTTGGAGTCGCTGCGGCGAAGTATTCTGCGCGGAGCGCCCTTTGGGACCGCGACCTGGTCGCAGCGAACCGCGCACCGCCTGGGCCTGGAGGCCAGCCTCCACCCCCGCGGCCGACCGCGGAAGGGCAAAACAAAGTAGAATGACCCGAATGGCATTAAGTTAGGCCACAAGTCTTCCT
>CAYMXF010000160.1:2569-7594 GCA_964393935.1 uncultured Planctomycetaceae bacterium | reverse complement strand
GACCTGGCCTCCGAGTTCCTCGATTACTTCGAGCCGAAGATCGACGAGTACAACGACCTGCTCTCGTACAACCATATCTTCGTCAAGCGGACCGCCGACATCGGCGTCATCTCCGCCGCCGACGCGTTAGCCTACGGGTTGACCGGTCCGATGCTGCGCGCCTCCGGCGTCCGTTGGGACCTCCGCAAGGTCCAGCCGGATTGTGGCTACGATGAGTTCGAGTTCGACGTGCCGATCGGCGAGGGCCTCAAGGGCACGGTCGGCGACTGCTGGGACCGGTACTTCGTCCGCATCCTGGAGATGAAGCAGTCCGTCCGCATCCTCCGCCAGGCGTTGGAGAAGCTGCGCGGAACGGGGGGCGAGACGCTCGATAAGCGCGGCAAGACGCTCAAGTTGCCCAGCGACGAGATCTATTACGAAATCGAAAACCCCCGCGGCCAACTCGGCTTCTACGTCCGCGGCAACGGCTCGGCGATCCCCGCGCGCGTGAAGGCCCGCGGCCCATCGTTCTGCAACCTGTCCATCACGACCAAGGTCTGCACGAACTGCCTCCTCGCCGACGTCGCCGCCATCATCGGCAGCATCGACGTGGTCATGGGCGAGGTGGATCGGTAAGCAGCGTTTTTTTTGGCCAACAACGACGCGGAGACAGGCATGAACAATCCGCGAAGAATCAAGCTGCTGCGAGAAGGGGACTTCATCGCGGAGGTCGGAGTCGAGCGAATCGATGACCCTCCGGGCTGGGGTCCTTATCTGTCACTCGATGACGCCCGAAAACTCGATCGAGTTCGCGCGGCCCTGAAGGCGGGCGATACCCGCGCTGCGCGCAATTAGCTAAAATCTATCGCCTCATGCCCGTCAGCGCTGCGTGACGGCCTTGTCGCCGCCATCGTCGGCAGCATCGACGTGGTCATGGGCGAGGTGGATCGGTAACCTTCAAGTTCGTCGGCATGATCGAAACTCGAAAATCATTTAGAAGAGTCGTTCAACTGTCGGGTTTCCTCTGCGCAGTCGGCGCCGCGGTTTTTTTGCTGGGTTATCTTTCGTGGTACCGCTTCATCCTATGGGCGGTGGTTTGCCTTGCGGTACCGTTAGCCGTCGTCATCATCACCGGCTGGACGGAAGAGGATCTTTGACGCGCCGTGAGGTTCCCGGCCGGTCAATCTGCCGCGTCCGATTCGCAGAGCCTGATGCTCCAAGCCGGGCAAAGCGTGACGCGAAGACTTTTTTTGGGACGTTGACCTCTCAAAAAGCGTAAGTCGTTGCTCGCATGACCGAGCGTATCGTACGGTCGTTTGAGTACCGGTGTGCCAGGGCAATGAGGCGCACCGGCTTTGTGGCACCGGCGTCCTGCCGGTGAAGTCCTTTTTCAACAGGTGAACCATGGGGGGAAACCATCCGGTGACAACCCGGTCTGCGCCGGGCGGCCAGCTCCGCGACGCCAAAGCTCAAACCGCTGGGCGTGCGCGGTCTCCACACCTTACTCGTCGGGCCCTACGTACATTCGTCCTTATTGCGTTCGCTGCCTTGGACCTGATTCTCGGTTGCGGCTCGCAGCCTTTGCCCGATTCACAACTGCAAAACCCACAAGACGCTCAGGACGCGGACTCGTCCGCCTTCGTCGCCGGGAAATTGCTCGTGAAATTCAAAAGCCAGGAACCTGACGGCTCCGACTCGGTCTTAACATTGACCAACGCCAACGCAACGGGGCAAGTCTCCCAGACCGGCGTCCGTGTCGTCGAACTGGACCCCACCGCCGACACCGCCGCACAGCTTCGCGCCTTCCAATCGCGCCCGGAAGTGGAGTTCGCGGAGTTGGACCGGGTGTTCGAGCCGGCCCTAGTCCCCGACGATCCCTGGTACAGTAGCACCGTGGCGCCGCAGTGGCATCTGCCGAAGATCTCCGCCCCGGCCGCATGGGATGTGAACACGGGCAGTCCGAGCGTCGTCATCGCGATCCTCGACACCGGCGTGTACGGAGGGCATACCGATTTGGCCTCCAAGATGGTCCCCGGATGGAACGTCCCCGCCAACAACGCCGACACCAGCGATGCCACCGGTCATGGCACGACCGTCGCGGGAGTCGCTGCGGCGACGAGCAACAACGGCCTGGGCGTCGCCTCGGTCGCCTGGGGCTGCAAGATCATGCCGATCCGTGTCTCCGGCCCGGACGGCATCACTATGACTTCCTCCATCGCTGCGGGGCTGACGTGGGCGGCAGATCACGGCGCGAAAGTGGCGAACGTAAGCTACGGAGGCGTTTCGGCCAGCCCTACCATCGCTGGCGCGGCGGAGTACTTCGAGAGCCGCAACGGCGGCGGGGTTGTAACGGTCGCCGCGGGCAACAATGCGTATTTCATCTCGAGCGCGGATAACCCCTTCGTCCTCAACGTCAGCGCGACCGACCAGAGTGACCTCCTCGCGACTTTCTCGAACACGGGTAACGACGTCGATCTATCCGCGCCGGGCGTGGCGATTAATACGACGGATCGCGGCGGAGGCTACGCCAGCGCGAGCGGGACCTCCTGTTCCGCGCCGATCGTCGCGGGCGTTGCGGCGCTCGCTTTTTCAATTGATCCGACGCTGACGGGACCGCAGTTACAGGCTCTCTTGAAACAGTCGGCCGACGACCTTGGAGCGTCGGGCTGGGATACTGGCTACGGCTGGGGCCGAGTCAACGCCGCGCAGGCCGTGAGTCTGGCCATGGCCGGCGCCGGCGGTCCGGGCGACACCAGCCCCCCAAGCGTCAGCTTCGGCTCACCCGTTGAAGGTGCAACGGTTGGGGGAACACTCACGATTCAGGTCGGCGCCTCTGACGACGTCGGTGTCGCATCCGTAAGCCTCAGCGTCGACGGCGCGCCGCTGGGAACCGACAGTTCCCAGCCCTACGCGTTCGTTTGGAATACGGTGAGTTCGCCCAACGGCGAGCGCACTTTGCGGGCCACCGCGCGGGACTCCGCCGGCAATGAAAATGACGCGGTCGTCCTCGTTGTCGTCAGCAACGTCGCGGATTCCGAGCCGCCGAGCGTCGCCATCGTGTCGCCCGCCGGCGGTACGACGCTTGGGCGGAAGCTCACCGTCACAGCGACGGCGAGTGATAACGTGGGGGTGAGCCGGGTGGAACTCTACGTCGATGGCGTCCTCAGCGACGCCCTCACGGCCGCGCCCTATTCGTTTACGGTCAATACCCGTCGATGGTCCCGCGGGGCGCATCTCCTGCAATGCCGCGCGTACGATACCGCCGGCAACATGGGTGCCTCCGCCGTGGTGACGGTGTATAAGAACTAACGAAGGATGAATGGCGAATCACGAATGAGGATCGCCGTGCGGGCGCCGTTCGCCTCACCTTCGCTCTTTCATAGGTCGTTCACGGCAGCGCCGGCGGCGGACAAGCCTCCGGGCACGGCACGATGATCCGGCACTCGTCGAATCCCCGGTTGATCGCGTCGACCGCCGAGTTGATGGAGCCGAGGTTCGTGCCGCCGAGGTTTGCATGCCCGGCCAATGCGCGGTTGGCCAGTTCTAAAAGCCCCGTCGCATCGTGGCTCAGTCCCAGGTTCGTCAGCGCCGTCAACACCGACGGCGGAATGACGAACTGCTGGATCGGATCGTCATTAATGCCGTCGATATTGCACCCGAAGACGCCGTCGGGACCCGGATCGAGTTCGTCATCGTTGTCAAACCCGCCGTGCATCCCGTCCGGGCCGGGCAGCGTCGCTTGCGTGCAAAACGCCGCATCGGGAAGGACGAAGTTGGCCAACATCGGATCCAGCCGGATGTTCAGCGACAGCGTGATCACCTGGCCCAGAAGGATGTTCTTCCACCTGCCGTTGTTTGAAAACGTCGGCAGTTGAGTAGGCGAGGTCTGGCAGGAAATCGGATCAAGCGGCGGATCGCCAAGGCCGGATGGCAGCGTCATCGCCGTTCCACCGGTCGGCATGCGATCAATGATGCACTGCGCGGCGGCTTGCGTGATCGTGAATGATCGTCCCGGCTTGCCGACGACGAGATCGACGGACAACAGGCTTTGAATCAGCGCGAGCGTGCCAACCCCGTTAAACGTCCCGCCGGCGTTGCCGTACGCGCCTTGAGTGAGGCTGCAAAACTCCTCGCACGTGCCCACAAGGAGCGTGGTGAAACAGGTGTCCATCGACGGTGGAGTCCCAGAGTCCATAATCACCACGGAATAGGAGTACGTGCCATCCATGGATTCCATGACCGCCAAACAGCATGTCTCGTTCAACTCGGCCATGGAGCAGGATTCGAGGACGTTGTCCAATTCATCGTACCAAGTGATCTCGAACGGCGGCACGCCGGTTATCGCCCGGGCGCAAAACATCGCTGTTCCGTCGTCACAGGAGAATCCCGTAATCGGAGTCACGAAGCAATCGGATTCGTTCGGATTGCACTCGAACGTTACCGTGCACGTGCCCTCGCATGTCGTGACGTTGTCGACGATGTCAAGCGTAAACGTTCCCGCCCCTCCCACGCTCGTGGTGTACGTGATCGTGGCGGTACCTTGCCCGTCGGTGATCGCCCAGCCGCCTCCCATCAACGTCCACGTCAGCGTGTAGTCCCCCGACCCGCCCATGATGGTGGCGGTCAATTGATTTCCCGTCGTGCGACAGAGTGGTAACGGGTCGGGCGTTGGAATGTTGCACGTGGGCTTGCCCGTTACTGTTAGAACTACGTCATCCGTGGCGTCCGGACACGGCGACGCGCCGGGTACCGTCAGTCTCAATGTGGCCTGTCCGGTGCAGCCCGCCGCGAAACAGACCGTGGGAGTAGTCGTGTCGCCGTTGGTAATGTCCACGCAGTTGGGCGAGGGCTCGCTCTGCACCGACCACGACGGTGTCCCGTTCGTGGCGCTGCCGGACAGCGGACCAAAACAGGTCTCCCCGCTCGCCGCTTGGCAGAGGGTCTGATTGTCGCCCGCCGCCGCCGTCGAACGCGCCCTTACCGTCAATATCACGTCATCCGTGGCGTCCGGACACGGCGACGCGCCGGGTACCGTCAGTCTCAATG
>CAYMXF010000160.1:0-2469 GCA_964393935.1 uncultured Planctomycetaceae bacterium | reverse complement strand
ACGTCATCCGTGGCGTCCGGACACGGCGACGCGCCGGGTACCGTCAGTCTCAATGTGGCCTGTCCGGTGCAGCCCGCCGCGAAACAGACCGTGGGAGTAGTCGTGTCGCCGTTGGTAATGTCCACGCAGTTGGGCGAGGGCTCGCTCTGCACCGACCACGACGGTGTCCCGTTCGTGGCGCTGCCGGACAGCGGACCAAAACAGGTCTCCCCGCTCGCCGCTTGGCAGAGGGTCTGATTGTCGCCCGCCGCCGCGGTAGATGTGGGGCTTACCGTTATAGTCTGGTCGCAGATAGGCGCGGATCCGGTACAGCCCGAGCAAGTAATGGTGTCGCTGATCGTACAAGAGACGCTCGTGCCCGCGAGCACCATAACGGAATCGCCGTTATCCGGCCCGACGATCGAACAATCGCCCGAGGTGATGGACCAGTCGTGAGACGGCATGTCGCACGCCCCTGTAATCGTCGCCGTGTATTCGTTCGTTGTGCCTTGGCAAACCTCGCTCGGCCCGGTGACTTCGCACGTCCCACATTCTTGGATGAAGATGGCCCCTGCCGACAGGGATCGATCCGTGCTGCCCAAGTTAGGCAGGCTGGGGTCGCCGCTCCAGCCGTGGCGTCGCATGTGATACGGCGAGCCGTTGATGCCGCCGGCTGATTGGGGATCGCCTGGGCAGCCCCACTCCTCCCGGCTGGCGATATGTCCGCCCCAGGCCAGCACCGCCGTCGAGCTGTTCAATGTGAAGCGCACCGCAATCCGCTCTTCCGCTTGTTCGTCGGCAAAATCAGGACCGGTGAACCCGCCATCCGTGTCAAACTCGACGCCGTTGATCGTTCCGCCGTAAAGAGTCATGAGCCGCTCGTTGGCGGGAAGGTTGTTGTAGCTGGTCTCCGGCTGAGAGAGATCGCCGGGAAGACAACTAACGATCTGATTGACCCGCGGCGGCGGGATGGTCGCCGTGGAGATTAGGCCGTCCACGCCGGAGACGCCGTCCAAGGGATCGATGACCTCCGCCGCATGCGCGAAGGGCACCGGTGGGCCGTGCGGTTCGAGGCGCTGAAAGTGGGTCAGGTAGTCGATGGCGTGGTGGTCGCTGTGCTTCACATCAAATCCCAACACCAATCGGACCTCGACTCCGGTGGGAATGTTCTCCATGACGCACCGATAGGGAATGGAGTAGCCTTCCAACATATGCGCCTGGCTGGAATTGACGTTTCCGTTTTGCCAGTTGGCGGGAGGCGTCGCCGGAGAATCACCCGAACCATTTCGGACCTGTTCGAGGTCCGCCTTCGGTGGGGCAAGGACCGCGAATTGGTCCACAATCACGGGGCCGAAGTCATCGGTATCGCCGGGCGGTACGGGAGTTCCCGTGAGTTGGGATTGTTGTTGCGGGGTGCATTGCAGCGTAAAGGTCGCAAAGGCGACGGCTGCAAGGGTTACGGCGACGACACGAAGGGGGCGGAACGGCTGGGACATGGCAACTCCTCCTCCTGGGCGGCGTGAGAAAGGAAGCGGCGCCCAGTAGCGCAACAGTGACGAACCCGTCGAAGTCCGGTTCATCCCGCCGCGCCGCGGGATGCTTCTTTTGCGTTCTTCCCTGGCCGTGCCAAACCAAGAAAGTAACCGCATTTTGACTTCGCGGTGTTTCGCGAGGCAATCCCTCCATGGAACCAGAAGGCGATCGCTCAAACCCTATTCGGGTGTTGCCAATCCATGGCCTGATCCAAGAAAATGGGATTCCTTACCCCATGCCAACCAGTATAACTCGGGGCCCATCCTTCCACAAGACTTCTCCGGCCTTTGCAAACCCCCCAATGACTTGCTATAACGCGAAGCCCCCCGGACGGGGTGGAACGTGGGTAATTCTCCCGGAGCGCCGCTTTTTGAGCCAGATCACCCTTCCCTGGACCTACAAGGACCGCGAGGTTCTTCAGAGCTACCGGCATAAGGCGATCCGGCTGCTGATCGGCCTGGGCGTCGTTCAATTAGCGACGGCCGTTCTCCTGTATTGGCTCTGCGGGATCGGTGAGGCCCAGCGTATCGCGGATTGGAAGATCATCCCCGCGCTGATCCTGGTCATCGGTCCCTTCGTCGGCGGGGCGGTCTTCACGCTCGGCGGTCTGGCCGTCGCGGGCTATCGGCAGATCGGCGCGTTTCTGCGAGCGCCCTACGTGGCCTTTACGCTCTTTTGCGGAGGCGTCGTCGGCGTCTGCCTGATCGTCTGGCTGCACGCGGGCCTTTTCGCGTTTACCAAGTCAACGCTGTCCGGCTACGGTGCGAATTCGACCGTCACGACGATTCCGGGGATCGGCCTCAACGCGCCGCTGACCGCTCGTGAAATCCATGACGAACTCGGACAGCGGCATCCCCATTTCGCCGTGCCGCTCGCGGCCTACGTCCTCTGGCCGCTGCAATTCGATCTGATCCGCGATCTCGTCGCCGTCGGCGCCATCATCGGCTTCATCAGCAT
>CAYMXF010000159.1:4196-7623 GCA_964393935.1 uncultured Planctomycetaceae bacterium | reverse complement strand
CGCAGGTCGATACACACGACCTTTTCCAGATTTCGCGCGTAGAGCCGTCCGTTGGCAAGCACCGGCACGGTCCAACATCGCCCGTCGAGGATCTTCGCTTCCGCCGTCGGTTTGAATCCCGACGGATCAGGCGTGCCCACTCGTAGTTCGCCCTTCTCGGTCAACAGAAGCAACTTCCCATCCGCGAGGACGAGCGTGGCGTTGGCCGTTCGCGGTTGGCTCCAGCGCTCCTTGCCGGTCAGGAAATCGACGCACTTGAACGCCTTCTCGTCGCTCGCGTACAGGTTCCCGCCGGTCAGGATCGCCGACTGAAACTTGTTCAGCAGCACTTTGCTCCGCCAAACTTCCTTCGCCTTGAGCTTGTCGCCCTTGGCTTCGAGCTTGAACACGCCGCAGCCGGTGTGATAGCCGGAGTTCAGAAACAAGTGCCCGTCGTGATAGATCGGCGACGCGGCGTTGACTTTCCAGTCCGTGCCCCAGGGGATGCTCGCCGCCTTCTTGCCCGTGGCGAGATCGACGATCGTCGCGCGGTTCGCGGTGAAGCCGCAGACGTATTTCTTTCCGCCGAACTCGAAAGGCAGCGGCGTCGCGTAGCCCGGCTCGTCGTTGTCGCACTTCCACTTTAATTTTCCGGTCTTCTTGTTCACCGCGCGGAGCGCCCCGTCCGAGCCGCCCGCCGGGAAGATCGCCAGATCGCCTTGGATCAGAACGGAACCGGAGTATCCCCATTGCGGCACGTGCTTGAACTGCTCGCTCCAAATCTCCGAGCCGGTCTTCGCGTCGCAGCACAACACCCTTCCGTGTCCGCCGACGATATAGACGCGGCCGTCATCGGCAGTCGGCGTGGCCCGCGTGCCATTGCCCATTGAATCGCGATACTCGTTCTCAATAGGCCGGCTCCATACGACCTTGCCGGTGTCCGCTTCAAGAGAGTAGAGCACCTGTTGCCCATCGGCCGCCCCACAGGTGTAGACGCGGTCGCCGACACAGGCGAAGGAGCTGTACGCCGAACCGATCTCGCGTTCCCAAAGTACCTTCGGGCTGCCCTTCCAATCGATCGTGAGTCCCGTCTCGCTGCTGATGCCGTCGTGGCTCGGCCCGCGAAAATTCGGCCAATCGTCGGCGAGTGAAACAGTTACCGCCGTGAAAAAACAGCAGACCGTGATAAACAATGGTAGCGATCGGCCGATTTGCATAAGAATCCTCCGAATGCGTGCTCGATCAGAGCCGCGACCGTAAGGGAGCGCCGCGCGGTATTCGAACATCACTACGCGCTCCCTCACGGTCGCGGCTCCGATGCACGGCTCGCCGCCTTTTCAAACGAATTCATCATAGACCGCTCACGTATCAATCAGAATGACCTCAACTGTTTCGTTCGCGTTCAGCGGCTTCGTGGGGTCGTCCCGGACGAGCAGGGCGTCGGCCTCCGCCAAGCCGAACGGATCGGCCGATCCGCTCCACCGGCACGGCTCGGTCATCAGTCCGCGTGCCGGGTCATTCCACGTTCGCGCCGGCGCGTACGACGGCCGCGAATCGCGATGCGCCCTGATCCCCGTTGCCAACGTCGCGCGGACGCGCGGCGGCGGCTCCGGTGCGAACCCCTGCAAGCCGCGAATCGCCAGGCGCGCGAAGAGCCATGCACAGACAAACGCGCTGACCGGGTTGCCGGGCAGGCCGAAGACGTGTTGACCGCTCGGTCCGCGACCGTAGGCAACGGGTTTGCCGGGGCGAACCTCGACGCCGTGAAAGAGCCAGCGGACCCCGAGCGACTCAAACGTTTTCGGAACCAGATCGAGCGTGCCCATCGACATGCCGCCGACAGTCAAAACGACGGGCTCTTTCAGCGCCGTCCGCAAACAATCAGCCAGCGCTCGCTCATCGTCGCGGACGATTCCCAGATCGCGCGGGACCGCGCCGAACTGCCGCATCAAAGCCGCGAGCATCGGCCCGTTACTATCGAAGATCTGCCCGGGCTTTCGCGGGCTGCCCGCCGCAACGAGTTCGTCGCCGGTCGAGACGATGGCCACTCCGACGTCCCGCGCGACGTCGAGCGTCGCCGCGCCGGCGGTCGCGGCAGCAGCGATCTGTGCCGGGCCGATCCGCAGCGGCGGCGTCAATACGACGTCACCCTTGCGGCGATCGCTTCCACGCATTGCCATGCACTGACCGGCCTTGACGGCCGCGCGGATCGTTACCGCGTCGCCGTCCACCGTCGTATCTTCAACTCGCACCACCGCGTCCACACCAATCGGCACCGGCGCACCGGTGTTAATTTGAACCGCGTGACCCTCGCCGATCGGCGTCGCCCATTCACCGCCGGCAGGGACCAGCCCATCAACCTTGAGCCGCGCAGGCGCCGTCGCACAATCCGCCGAACGAATCGCAAAACCGTCCATCATCGCCTTATCGAATGCCGGATAATCATCTTGGGTGACGACTGGTGCGGCCAGGACTCGCCCGTACGCGTCGCCGAGGGCAATGCGTTCGGTTCCGATCGACTGTAGGCCGTCGGCAATGGCCGCCTGCGCCGCTTCGACGCTGACGAGTCGGTGCTGGTCTTTTCCCCAAGTGCTTGCCATGTTCACCGCCAACTGTAGCGGCCGGCGCCCCTGCCGGCCGTAAAACTCAATTGTGCCTGCACCTGTTTGGGCGCTGTGGGGACGAACGCCGCAAAAGATCGTATGCTCACCGCCGAATCGAAACGCTATGCCCGCGTCCCGAAGGGGTCAAGCTGGGTGACGCCAAACGCTGTAAATCAACCATCGATCGTCCTCCTGCTCGGCTGCACGGCGTCCGGCAAGTCGGCCGCGGCGATCGAGCTGGCCCCACGACTCAGCGCCGAGATTCTCTGCGTCGATTCGATGCAGGTCTATCGCCGCATGGACATCGGCACGGCCAAGCCCACGCCCGCGGAGCGCGCCGCCGTCCCGCATCATCTGATCGACGTCGCCGAGCCGGGCGAATCGTTCAGCGTTTCGCGCTACGTCGAACTCGCCGATCGGGCCGTCGCCGATATTCAGTCTCGCGGCAAGTGCGCTCTCGTCGTCGCCGGCACGCCGCTCTACCTGATGGGCCTGATGTACGGGCTCTTTGAAGGTCCGTCCGCCGACGAGGCGTTCCGCGCGCAATTGCGCGAACGCGCAAAACTCGAAAGTACGCCGGCGCTGCACGCCGAGTTGGCCCGAGTCGATCCGCAGGCCGCCGAACGGATTCACCCCAACGATCTCAAACGTATCGAGCGGGCCCTGGAGGTCCATCACCTCACCGGCCAGCCGCTTTCGTCGCTACAGGTGCAATGGGACTCCGGCGCGCTGCGTTATCCGGCGATCGTCGTCGGCATCCGCCGGTCGCGAGAGGACGTCTCGCGGCGAATCAGACTCCGCGTCGAGGCGATGATCGACGCGGGACTCGTTGAGGAGGTCCGCTC
>CAYMXF010000159.1:1407-4096 GCA_964393935.1 uncultured Planctomycetaceae bacterium | reverse complement strand
TCAGACTCCGCGTCGAGGCGATGATCGACGCGGGACTCGTTGAGGAGGTCCGCTCACTGGCAGACGATCTCGGCGAACAATCACGCCAAGCCGTAGGCTACGCCGAAATCCTCGCCTACCTACGCGGCGAGTGGAAACTCGAAGAGGCCGTCGAACGGATCAAAATCAACTCCCGCCAGTTCGCCAAACACCAGCGGACGTGGTTTCGGAAGTTCCCGATGGCGCGCTGGGTGGAGGTGGCGCCCGAAGAACCGGCTGACTTTCTTTCTCGCCGTCTACTCGAATTGATAGAAGAATGACGAATTACGAATTACGAAAGAGAGATGCTGTCGCCCCGTCCTTTTTTGTAATTCGTAATTCGTAATTCGTCATTTCCGCTCACACCATCACCCTTTTGTTATAAACCCACCACTCCAAGACGAGGATCAGCAGCGCCGCCGCCGCCGCGTACGGCCACAGCGGCTCATTGACCTTGGTTTCGCCCGACACGGCCGCGACTTTCTCAGAGCCGACCGTAAACTCCGGGTTGGGGGCGATCCGCGACTCGCCGGAGTCCAGCAAGTTGACGGCGTAGAGTTCCTTCGTGCTTTTCGCATCGTCAAATGTCGTCTCATAGACGCCGACCTTGCGCGTTTTCGCGTAGGTCAGTCTGGATTGCCCGCCGACGTCCTGCTCGTCGGAATGGCCGTCGGGTCGGTGGATTCGCACATGGGTAGCGCCCGGCGGAACGGGGATCGTCAGCGTCTGCCCCGGCCGCACGAGCCGATGCGTATCGACCAGCCCGCCGGACGCGAGATAACCCAGCGCATTCTGGAAAAAGATAGGAAACGCCTCGGTGAAGATGAAGTTGGACTCCAGCAGATCGAACGCGCCGATGACATAGCGATGGCCGGGGTCGGTGACGAGCGCCATGACCACCGAGTCTTGTCCTTCGAGCAGCCCGGCCGCGTGGCTCGGCAGCGTCAGCCGCCGCCACCGCGCGACAAACAGATTGTCGTAATTGAAGTTTCGCAGTAGCGGGTGATCCTGCCGGCCGTACACGAGCGGCTGTCCTTCGATTTCCTTTCCGGCCGACACGCCCTCGATCTTCGGGAGCCCGCCGAAGAAGAGATAATTGCCCGGCGGAAGGCGCTGCGTATCGTGCAGGTCGAGGACGACGAGGTCATAGGCCGATCGGCCGGAGTCCGTCAGCTTATTCTCGCCGGCCGATTCGTATTCGTCCGGCGTCATGAGGTCGAAATCGTTGATGGAAAGCGCGTCGACGAGCTTTTTGATCGCCCCGCGGATTTGCCATCGGTCCGACACCGCCAGCACGCGCGTCGGCCTGGGCGGCTCGATCGGCGCGAAGACCGTATTGTCGATCGCCAAGGCGTCCTTATGGTGCAGTTGAACCTCGATCACGCCGCCGGCCTCATGTTGAAACTCGAACACGATGTTTTGGCCGCTGGGAAGCCCGCCGACCAACGCAGCAGGACTCGATGTAGCGGTCTGCGTCGTCGCGCCGCGCGCCGGGCCGAGTACGACCTCGCGCACCGCGCCCGGCCCGGAGAGCAACTTGCCGTCGAGCAGTAAGGAGAGATCGGTCTTCACAGCCGCAGTCCCGAAGTTTTCGACCTGAACGAAGATCGAGAGCATCCCCGGCCGCTCGAAGTCCCGCCGTACGTCGAACGCGGTGATCCCGACGTTGTCCGTCGCCGCGCCGATGCGGTAATAGCGCATCTGCCCGCGCGTGACGTACTGCCGATCGGCGTCGGCGATGCGTCCGTCGGAAAATAGCTCGATATCCGCCGCCCCTTGCATCGCGGCGTCGGGCACCGATGCGCCCGCCGCCCCCACGACTTCGACGAGATTGCTCGAATAGGCGATGGCCAGCGGCAGCGCCTCGCCGAGCAGGCTTGCACTGTCCGTCGGCTCGATCTCACGAATCAGCCGCGTCAATCGCCGCTTGTCATCCGTGAACGTACATACGACGCTGGGTGTATCGGCGAAGCTCACCACCATCGCCCGCGAATCGTCCGGCAGGTCAGTGACGAACTGCGCCGCGGCGTCTTGCGCGTGCTCCAACCGCGTATGTCCGTCAGCTTCGACGGTCCGCATCGACCCGCTTCGGTCGATGAGCAGGATGATGTTTCGCTCCGGCCTGCGCATCAAATTGGCTATTGGGTTGGCAATCCCAAAAAGCACCGCTCCAAGGATGAGTAGTTGCAGGAAAAGCAGCAGATTCCGGCGGAGCTTCTGAAACGGGGCGTTGACCTGAAGGTCTTGGATCGCCTTCTTCCAAAGAAGCGTGGACGAGACCTTCCGTTCCTGCCGCCGCAACTTGAGAAAATAGAGCAGCAGCAAAAGCGGCACGGCGATGGCCGCAACGGCGAGCCCCGTCCAGAGTGAGAGCAGCGTCATCGCACCAGCCCCCGGCCGCGGAGATAGTTGAGCACGAGCGTCTCAAACGGATGATTCGTCGCCGTCAACAGGTACGTAATCCCGCGTTGGAGGCAGTAATCCCGCAGCGACCCGCAATAAGCCTCCAGGTTCGCCTTGTAGCGATCCAGCAGCATCTTGCTGACCGTAATCTCGGCGACGTCCTCATCCTCGCAGTCCACGAGCTTCAAATCGCCAGTCAAATCCGGGGCCAACTCTTGCGGACTGAGGATTTGCAGCACGTAGATGTCCAACTGCCGCCCGATCAGGT
>CAYMXF010000159.1:0-1307 GCA_964393935.1 uncultured Planctomycetaceae bacterium | reverse complement strand
TCTTGCGGACTGAGGATTTGCAGCACGTAGATGTCCAACTGCCGCCCGATCAGGTAGCGGAGCCCCTCAGCGAAGCCGCCCTTGTCGAGAAAATCCGACAGCACCAGCACGACGCCCTTCGACGTATGCCGTAAAGCAAACGCCTTGGCGGCGGCGGATAAGTGGCTCCGACCATCGACCGGCAGCTTTTCCAGGAAGCTGAGCATCTGCGGGAGCATTCGCCGGCCGCGAACGCCCACCTGCTGCCCGACGAGCCGATCGGCGTAAGCATAAATCCCGACGCGGTCAAAGTTGCAAAGCCCGATGTAGGCCATGGCGGCAGTGACGCGCTTGGCATAGAGCGCCTTGGCCGGTTCGCCGTACTCCATCGACTTCGACACGTCGAGCAGGATGCTGACGCTCAGTTCTTCTTCTTCGAGGAAGAGTTTCAGAAAGAGTTTCTCCAGGCGGGCGTACACGTTCCAGTCGATGTGCCGCAGGTCATCGCCGACGACGTAGTTGCGGTAATCGGCGAACTCGGCGGACTCGCCTTTTCGGCGGCTGCGGCGTTCGCCTTTTTGCCGCGAGGCGTGAATCTTCCGCGAGATGATCTCAAGCTGTTCGAGCCGGGCAATGAAATCGGCGTCCAAGAGGGGCGTGGACGAGGCGGCGATCGGCGGTGCGGCAGGCGTGGCGGTCATCAAGGCAGCTCCCGAGTGCCGAGAGTATAATAGAGGCAGGTCGCTTGCGGCACGAGTCGGCGGCGTATACTTGCGGTGGGCCGTGCCGGATGGCTATACTCGGCGTGAGTGCCGTTTTCAGGGAGGTCGATGGAACTATGTCAACGCAGTCATCCAAGGGTCAAACGACGATGGTCAAAGAGGCGACGTCCACGGCGGTCCTTCCCGCCAAGAACAAACCGAAATTATTGCCTCCGTTCAGAGTGATCCTCCACAACGACGACGAGAACAGCATGGAACACGTCGAGGCCACCATCCTGGAACTCACGCCGCTCAAAAAAGAAGAGGCGCTCTTGCGAATGCTTGAGGCACATCAGACCGGCTGCGCGCTGCTTCTCGTGACCCACAAGGAGCGGGCGGAACTCTACGCCGAGCAGTTCCACTCAAAAAGCCTGACCGTCACGATTGAGCCGGACGAGTAAGCGATTCGGCCAGCCCCTTTGCGGCGACGTATCCGCCGGCCCACGCCCACTGAAAGTTGAAACCGCCGATCCGCCCGTCCACGTCCAGTATTTCGCCGACCAGATAGAGCCCCGGGCACTTTCGCGATTCCATCGTTGCCGGATCGATCTCCGTCAGCGGCACGCC
>CAYMXF010000158.1:0-7658 GCA_964393935.1 uncultured Planctomycetaceae bacterium | reverse complement strand
GTGGAGCTTGCCGGAAGGTTGTACGCCGCTGAGGATGCGCATAATCCAATCGTCCCAACGAGAGGTTTGCAACCTCATCTTAACGGCGATCCTGTGGGCGCATCAATGTGCGGCGGGTTCCTCGACGGTGCCCGCTGGTTTCGGTCTGGGCGCCGCTTCGCGCCGGTCGGCGAACCACTGGATGACGTAATAGAACACCGGCGTCAGAAAGATGCCGAACAGCGTGACGCCGAGCATGCCGGCGAAGACGGCGGTGCCGAGCGTTCTGCGCATCTCCGCGCCGGCGCCCTTGCCGATGACCAGCGGCAGCACGCCGAGGATGAACGCGAACGACGTCATCATGATGGGCCGCAGTCGAAGTCGGCAGGCCTCGATCGTCGCGTCCAACCGGGGCACACCGGACTCGCGCTTCATCTTGGCGAACTCCACGATGAGGATGGCGTTTTTACAGGCCAGCCCGACCAGCACGACGAAGCCGATTTGCGTGAAGATATTGATGTCCATCTTCGCGATCGCCACGCCGGCCACCGAACACAGGATGCACATCGGCACTACGAGAATGACCGACAGCGGCAACGACCAGCTCTCGTACTGCGCCGCCAGGATCAGGAAGACGAGCACGACGGCGCCGCCAAACGCGATCATGGCGGTATTGCCGGCCAGAATTTGAAGCAGCGTCAGTTCGGTCCATTCATAAGACATGGATGCGGCGAGTTCCTGATCGCTCAGACGCTCGACGATCTTGATCGTGTCCCCCGAACTGACGCCCGGCGCCGAGGCGCCGTTGATGGCCGCGGCGGTGTACATGTTGTAACGGGTAATCATGACCGGCCCGCCGGTATCCTCGATCTTGGCCAGCGTACTCAATGGGACGGTCTCGCCCCTGGCATTGCGCACCCTTAACGCGCGAATGCTCTCCACCGACGCGCGGAAACGGGGCTCGGCCTGGAGGTTGACCTGCCAGGTCCGGCCGAATTGATTGAAGTCATTGACGTAGTACCCGCCCATGAAGACTTGCAGCGATTGAAAAACTTCACTGAGCGGGATGCCGAGCGACTTGCACTTGGTGCGGTCCACGTCGACGTAGAGCTGCGGCGTATTGGCCCGGAACATGGTAAACATACCGGCGATGCCCGGTGAACGGCTCCCCGTCTCCGCCAAGTTGTCCGTCTGGCCCTGCAACATATCGACCCCCGCATCGCCGCGATCCTGGACCATGAACTTGAAGCCGCCGGCGGTCCCGAGACCATCCACCGGCGGGGCGCCGAATGCGGCGATGACCGCCTCGGGGACTTTTTCGTAGCACTCCTTCCGAATGCGCCCGATGATCGACGTGACGTATTGGTCGGCGCCGTGGCGATGCTCGAACTCGTCGAATACCGCGAACATCGATGCGAAGTTGGAACCGTTGGCGTTGAGCAGGAAGGACTGACCGGCGATCCCCACGGTGTGCTTGACGCCCGGCGTCTTGCGGACGATCTCGTCCACCCGCGCGAGTACCGCCTGGGTGCGCTCCAGGGACGCCGAGTCGGGCAATTGGACGTTGATGACGGCGTATCCCTTGTCCTGTTCGGGGATAAAGCCGCCAGGAACTTTCGTGAAGCTCCAATAGGTCAGGTACAAGAGTCCGCCGTACATCAAAAGGACGAGGGTGCTGACGCGCAGCGACCGGCGGACGATCCCGGTATAGGCGTTCGTGGAGACGTTGAACCCGGAGTTGAACAGCCTGAAAAACCAGCCCAGCACGGTATCCAGCAACCACGACAGCGGGTCGCGCTTCGCGCCGCGCGGCCTCAAGAGGACACCCGCCAGGGCCGGACTGAGCGTCAGCGAGTTGATGGCCGAGAAGATTGTCGAGATAGCAATGGTGAGGGCGAACTGGCGAAAGAACTGACCGGTGATGCCGGTGATGAAGGCACAGGGAATGAAGACCGACGCCAGCACGAGCGAGATGGCGATAATGGGCCCGGAGACTTCCTCCATCGCCTTGTAGGCCGCTTCTTTGGCGGAAAGTCCGTGTGCCAGATGATGCTCTACCGCCTCTACGACCACGATCGCGTCGTCGACCACGATACCGATAGCCAGGACCAGCCCAAAGAGCGAGATGTTGTTGAGCGAAAAGCCGAACAAGGCCATGACGGCAAAGGTACCGACAATGGCGACGGGGACCGCGATGAGGGGAATCACCGTCGCCCGCCAGTTCTGCAAGAACACGAGAACGACAATGGCCACGAGGATAATGGCGTCTCGCAGCGCTTTGAAAACCTCATGAATCGACTCATTGATGAACGGCGTCGTGTCATAGACGACAGCGTAGTCCAGACCTTCGGGGAATCGTTTGCGAAGTTCCTCCATCTTGGCGCGGATGCCGTCCGCGGTCGCCAATGCGTTGGACCCCGGTAATTGAAAGATCGACAACCCGACGGACGGCCCGCCGTCCAGCGTGCAGGACTGGTCCTGGTTCTTGGCTCCGAGTTCGATGCGCCCGACGTCCCGTAGTCGAATCACCTCGCCGGCCGTTCCGGTTTTCACGATGATGTCCGCGAACTGGCCGGGCTCGACGAGACGACCCAACGCACTCATCGTGTATTGGAAGTCCTGGCCGGCGGGGATCGGCGGCTGACCGATCTGCCCGGCGGCGACCTGGACGTTTTGTTCCTTCACCGCATTGACAACGTCGCTCGCCGTCAGGCTGCGCGCCGCCATCTTTTCCGGGTCGAGCCAGACGCGCATGCTGTAGTCTTGCTGACCCAGATACGATACGTCGCCGACGCCCGATAGGCGGGCCAGTTCATCCTTGATCTGAATCGTCGCGTAGTTGCTGATGTAGAGCTGGTCGTAACGGCGGTCCGGCGAAAACAGATTCACCACCAGCAGGATGTTCGGCGACTTTTTCTTCGTCGTCACGCCGGTCGCCTTGACCACGTCCGGCAACGTGGGCATGGCCATCGACACGCGGTTTTGCACGAGGACCTGGGCCATATCCAGATTCGTGCCCAACTTAAACGTGACCGTGAGGTTGTACGTGCCGTCGTTCGTGCTGTTCGAGGACATGTAGAGCATGTTCTCGACGCCGTTGACCTGCTGCTCAATCGGCGCGGCGACGGTCTCCGCGACGACTTTGGCGCTGGCGCCGGGATAGATGCACGAGACTTGAACGGTCGGGGGCGTGATCTCGGGATATTGCGCCACTGGAAGCGTGAAGACGGCCGCCAGACCGGAGAGGGTAATGACGATCGAGGGCACCGAGGCCAGGATGGGGCGATCGATGAATATGCGGGATAGCACGGGGGTCTTTCCTAGGGAAGGTTGGCCGAGGCGACGGGCGCGCTGGTTGGAGTGGAGGTGTTGGCCGGGCCCGCGGGCATGGCCGATTGGATCGGCTTAACGGTCGCGCCGGGCCGGACGCGCTGAATGCCGTTGACGATGATCCAGTCGTTTTCGTTGATGCCCTGCGTGATGACGCGCAGACCGCTTTGAAGCGTCCCGACCGTAACGGGGCGATATTCGACGACTTGATTGGGATTCACGGCCAGCAGATATCGCTGTCCTTGATCCGAACCCAACGCCCGCTCGGTCACGACGACCGCTTCGTACGGCTTGCCGATGGGTACGCGCACCCGAACGAATAGACCCGGGAGCAGAACGCCGTTCGGATTCGGAAAAACGCCTCGGACTTGAAGGGTGCCGGTGGAGGCGTCCACCTCCGGCGACGTGTAATCGATGACGCCTTCATGGGGAAACCCCTCCTCGGTCATCAGTCCGAGGAAGATCGGCCACTTCACTTGGCGAACGTCCGGCTGCGACGCGGGTGATCCGCCTCCGGCAATAAATTCCTGTCGGGATCGCTCGCGGATGGTCAGCACATCGCGCTCGCTGCAATTGAAGTAGACGAACAGGGTATCATCGTTTGTGATTCGCGCCAGGACGGTCTGGTCCGCCGTGACGATGTTGCCCGAGTCGATGTAGTTCTCGCTGATGCGGCCCGCGATCGGCGCCGTGACCCGGCACCAGGAGAGTTCCAGACTGGATTGTTCAGCCACCGCCTTCGCCGCCGCGATGGCCGCGCTGACCGAGTCTCGGTTGGCCGTTACTTTCGTCATCTCATCGGCGGCCGCCATCCCGTCTTTGAAAAGCCCCGTGATCTTATTGGCGTCGAACTCGGCCTTGACGAACTGCGCCTCCTTGGCCTTCACCTCCGCCTCGGCTCGATCGAGCGCCGCCTTGAAAGGACGCGCGTCGATTTCAAAAATCGCGACCTCGGCGTTGATGCGGGCGGGGGGCTCGAAGAGGACTTTTTCCAAGAAGCCCGTCACGCGGGCCCGCACGTCCACCGACTCGGGGGCGGCCGTCGTCCCGGTGTACTCGACCGCGTCCGTCATGGATCGCTGGAGCGGTCGGCTCACGATCACTTCCGCGGGCGGCGGGACCGGGACGACCGGGTTCGATCGGCATCCGAGCGACGCCATGATCGGCAGTAGGATCAGCAGGGCGGTATTCGGGATCGTGGCGGGGTTCATTGAACGGACGCAACCTTCAGAAGTCTCATGCGGCGATCACGATGGATCGGCAGAATAGCGACTCCCGGCCGCTCGTACAAGCGGGTGCGGCCGAAGGTCTGGAACGCGCCAGTTCCGCGCTGGACATCGCCCGACGAAACCTGGACGCGGCCGAGAACGACCATCGGGCGGCACGGGGGGCCGAACTTCGAGCAATCGTTCAAAGCACGTACGACGACATCGTCGGCGGTCAGGACGCGTCAACGACCGGAGAGCACAGGAAGTGATCGGTTGATGAAGCCTTGACCACACCCGTACCCGCCGTTAGAGGGCGGCGTGGCAGATTGGCGGAAGCCCGCTGAGGACGGACTGCGGAGCGCGGAAGGGGCCGTGGTCGGAGGTCTTCTCCGCGACCATCGGGGCGTGAGACCAGCCGTATGATGCAAGCAACCAGAGAAAGGATATGATCGTGAATACAGCGGTCACCACGACCCGCACCCTCGTCGCCGCCGCGCTACCGGCAGGGGCGCAGGAAGTCCCGCCTCGTCTGCAACCGACGCGCGGATGAAGAAAATCCTCACCGAGGCGGTGGCCTGGGACTTTGACTCTATGCCGGTGATGTAGCCCAGATGATCACAAAGCTCCTCATTGCTTGGTGCCTGATGGCCCTTTGCGTAACGGTCCACGCGATCGGGCTGATGGGGGCGTTTCGATGGTTTTCCCGTTCGCCCGCGCTGGCTGATTCCCGCTTCTGGCCCCCGACGTGGCTGCTCATCCGGATCACGGGCTGGCTCATCGCGATTCATCTCGCGGAGATTGCCGTTTGGGCGCTGTTTTACTGGGGACAAGAGTGCTTTACAGACGCCGAGTCCGCGTTTTACTTTGCGGGCGTCACCTACACGACCGTGGGCTACGGCGATTTGGTGCTGCCCAAGGACTGGCGGTTGCTTGGACCGATCGAGGGGTTGACCGGCATTCTCATGTGCGGGTTGTCCACGGGCTTTTTCTTCGCAGTGGTGAGCAAGATGTACGCGTCGCGTGCGAAAGGGGACGAGGCATGACCTTATGAAAGCGCTTTTCAAACCCTCGATCAACTGGCTCTTCGCTTTCATCCCCGTCTCCGTCGCGTTGGAGCACGCGCACGTGTCCGCCCCGCTGCTGTTCTTCTCGGCGGCGCTGGCCATCGTGCCCATCGCGCGGCTCATTGTGCTGTCCACAGAGCAACTCGCCACGCGCACGGGCGACGCCATCGGCGGCCTGCTCAACGCCACGTTCGGCAACGCGCCGGAATTGATAATCTCGCTGGTCGCGTTGAAGGCCGGCTATTTCGACATGGTGCGGGCGTCCATCATCGGCGCCATTCTTGCCAACCTGCTGCTCGCCATGGGCCTCGCGTTTTTCCTCGGCGGACTGCGGCAGCACACGCAGGAATACAATCCCGGCGCGGCGCGGCTTTACAGTTCGATGATGCTGATCTCGGCGATCAGCCTGGGCGTGCCAAGCGCCTTCAACCGCTTCTTCTCGCCCGAAGTCACGATGCCGCAGGAGAAGGTCGTGAATCTCGGGACGGCGTTCGTGCTGCTGGCGGCTTACGGTTTGTATCTGGTGTTCATGCTCAAGACGCATCCGGATTTTTTCAAGAGCGCCGGCGGCAAGCAAAAGGAGCACGGGCATGAAGGCCCGCAATGGAGCGTGGCGCGGGCGGTCGGCAGCCTGGTGGGTGCGTCGGTCCTCGCGGCGTGGATGAGCGAAATCCTCGTCGGCGCGGCGGAAGGTACCGGCAAGGCGCTGGGTATGTCGGAAGTGTTCATCGGCATCGTGTTCCTGGCCGTCGTCGGCGGCGCGGCGGAAAGCGGCTCGGCCATCGCCATGGCGCGGAAGAACAAGGTGGACTTGACCGTGGGCATCGCGATGGGCAGCAGCATCCAGATCGCGCTGTTTGTCGCCCCGGCGCTGGTGCTGGCCAGTTACTTCATCGCGCCGCAGCCGCTGGAACTCGCCTTCAGCCGCGCGGAGATCGGAACGCTGTTCCTGGGTGTGCTGATCGGGGCGATGGTGGCGGGCGATGGCCGGTCCAATTGGTACAAAGGGGTTCAACTGATCACTGTTTACGCGATGTTCGCCATCCTGTTTTATTTCCTGCCGGTCGCGAAACATTAAGTAACCCGCTACTCCTATGCCGGACGATCCCATCAAATCCTCCAAGCGCGTCTTGGACCCCGTGGACCGCGTGTCCGAGGTTCTTTTCGGGCTGATCATGGTCCTCACTTTCACCGGTTCGCTCAGTGTCGCCGAGGCGGGACGCGACGATATCCGCACGATGCTCGTCGGCGCGCTCGGCTGCAATCTGGCGTGGGGCATCATTGACGCGGTGTTGTATCTAATGGGCTGCCTGGCCGAGAAGGGCCGAGACCTCATGATCTTTCAGGCGGTGCGCAAGGCCATCGACCCCCAAGAGGCCCAGCACCTCATCGCGGACGCGTTGCCTTCGGTGGTCGCGTCCATCCTGGAGCCGGCGGAACTCGAGACGATGCGCCTGCGGTTGAAGCAACTGCCCGAGCCGCCCGAGCGCGCGCGCTTGCGCAAGGACGATTGGCTGGGCGCTTTGGGCGTGTTTCTGCTCGTCTTCCTGTCCACGTTCCCGGTGGTGATTCCGTTCATTTTCATGTACAATACCGTGCTGGCCCTGCGCGTCTCCAACGCCATCGCCATCGTGCTGTTGTTTCTGACGGGCTACGCCTTCGGACGCATGACCGGGCGTCACCCATGGGTGGTGGGTATTTCGATGGTTGTTCTCGGGGCCATTCTCGTGGGCGTGACCATGGCGCTGGGAGGATGAAAACAATGCGACTACTTGCCTTCACTGCGATTGCGGTTGTCCTCGCGGGCGACAACGCGCTGGCCGCGCGGACCCCGTCTCGGTTGGCCGTTTCCTTTGTCATCTCATCGGCGGACGCCATCCCGTTTTGTTTCCTGCCGGTGGCGAAACATTAGGTAACCCACTACTCCTATGCCGGACGATCCCATCAAATCCTCCAAACACATGCTCGAACCCGATGAGCGAGTCTCGAAGGTGCTCCATGATCAATCAAAATTGGTGGTTTACCACATTACTGGTCCAGCAGGGCAAGCATTGCCCGCCGCTTAGCAAGTCTATTA
>CAYMXF010000157.1:1615-7700 GCA_964393935.1 uncultured Planctomycetaceae bacterium | reverse complement strand
CCACCCGCTACCCCTGGTTCGTCAAGGGCGATCTCGACGGGTTCTTCGGGCTCGCCGTGGACAACCTTGTGCAGGTGCTTGTCATCGTTGCGCTGTGTACGCAGCTTTGCGGTTTCTCCGACCAACTCATTTACACCCGCGTCCTGCCGGGCATCGCGGTCAGCCTTTTCATTGGCAATATCTATTACGCCTTTCATGCCCGGCGAGTTGCGCGGCGCGACGGCAACCTGACCTGTACGGCCCTGCCCTACGGGATCAACACGCCGTCGGTCTTCGCGTACATCCTGTTCATCCTTGCGCCGGTGTACGGCCGCTACAAGGACCTGCCGGGCTTCGGCCCGGAGAAGGCCGGCGAGTTGGCGTGGAAGATCGGGCTGGTCGCCTGCATTGGCAGCGGGATCATCGAGTTCCTCGGGGCGTTCATCGGCGGGTGGATTCGCCGCGTCACGCCGCGGGCCGCTCTGCTCTCGGCGCTCGCCGCCATCGGCGTCATCTTCATCGCCAGCCCCTTCGCCTTTCAGATTTACGAGCGACCGCTCGTCGCGATGGTTCCGCTTTTTGTCGTGCTGGTCGGATACTTCGCGCGCGTGCGCTTCCCGCTCGGCTTGCCCAGCGGGCTCGTGGCGCTGGCGATTGGGACGATCCTGGCATGGACGGTGCCGATGCTCCCCGGCCTCGGGCCGAAGATGATGAGCGCCGAGGAGGTCGGGGCGGCCTTCAAATGGGTGCATCTGAATCCACCGCACTATTTCGGCGCGGACATCGTCGAGTTTTTCCGGCACGATTCGAAGATGCTCTGGGCGTTTCTCGGCGTGATCGTCCCGATGGGACTGATCAACGCGATCGGCTCGCTGCAAAACATCGAATCCGCCGAGGCCGCCGGCGACCGCTTCTCGACGGGGCCGTGCATGGCGGTCAACGGCGTCAGCACGATCGCCGCGGGGCTCTTCGGCAGTTGTTTCCCGACGACGATCTACATCGGCCATCCCGGCTGGAAGGCGCTCGGGGCGCGGTGCGGCTACTCGATCCTCAACGGGCTGTTCTTCAGCGTCGTGTTCATGCTCGGGCTCGGCTCGCTGATCGTCCACGTCATCCCCATGGAGGCGGGGATGGCGATCGTGCTATGGATTGGTGTCATCATCGCGGCACAGAGCTACGAGGCCGTGCCGGTGCGGCATTATCCGGCGGTCGCCTTGGGCTTCTTCCCGGCGGTCGCGATGATGGCCGTGCTGCTACTGCCGCAGGTGCTTCGCGGCGTCGGAGCGTCGTCGGGGATCCTGCCGATGATCCAACTGCACGGTCAGATGCTCGATCGCGCGCGGACGGACGATTGGTGGCCGGTCGGCGTGTACGCGCTGGCGGGGGCGAACAGCGGTTTCGTGATTACGGGGATGATCGTCTCAGCGATCACGGCGTTTTTGATCGACCGGCGATTCAAGACGGCGGGGATTTGGTGCGCGATCGCGGCGGTCGTGACGCTGCTGGGCTTTCAACACGCCTATCGCATCGAACCGGGACCGTTTTCAGTTACGCCGCAGGAGCTGCTCGTCTGGCAGCGCACGGAGCCGGCGTTTCACGGCACTGTGTTGCACCTCGACGCACCGGCGGGGACGTTTTTTCATCGCGGTTATCGCATCGCCGTCGGCTACGCGCTCGCGGCCGTGCTGATGTTCGTGATCGACGCGATGCGAAAGAAGCGGTCCGGCTTTGAAGATATCGCCGTGGTCCTGCACGGCGGTCCGGCCTCGTCGGAATCGCCCAGCGCGCTTCCGATCTAGTTGCGGAGCGCAGAACCACTCCCTCCCCTTACGAAGGGGAGGGCTGGGGCTTGCTGTTACCTATGTGTTCTCCGGTTTGCGCCCGTAGGGCGCACGAAGGTTGCCAGGGGTGAGCAAAGCGAACCCCTGGTATAGAACCCTCTTTTTCTTCTCCGCCCGGAGGGCGGGCGATGCGGTACGATCTGAGCGAGGAGTGCAACGATGCCCTCAAGCTGGACGCAAAACTTTTACCACGCCGTCTTCAGCACCAAGGGCCGCCGGGCGATGATCAAGCCCGAGGTCGAGGATCGTATTCATGCTTTCATGGGCGGCATCCTTCGAGACCTCGGTTGCACCGCGATCGCGGTCAACGGGATGCCGGACCACGTTCATTTCCTGGCGCGCTACCCGGCTCACCTTTCTCACTCGGACATGCTCCGGCACGTGAAGTCTCGATCCTCCGGGTGGATTCGTGACCGCTTGCCCATGCTTGCGGACTTTACCTGGCAGGAGGGGTACGGCGGCTTTACCGTCAGCAAGTCGGCTATCGATGGCGTCGCGGATTACATCCGGCGGCAGAAGGAGCATCATGAGAAGATGACCTTCGAGGAGGAGTTTCTTGAACTACTTCGCCGGCATGGGATCGAGTTTGACAAGAGCGACGTGCTCCGGTGAGCTTCGTCCGCCCTGCCGGGCGGGGAAAAAATAAGAGGAACCCGGTTTCCAGGGGCTTGATCGCTGCGCGATCGGCGCCCCTGGCAACCTTCGTCGGCCCTCCGGGCCTTGGCCGCGGCTCCAGACCCTTTGGCCCGAACCGCGCCACCAACGACCTGGAAGAAATGTGGGTAACAGCAGGGCTGGGGTGGGGTTATTACGCGAGTGTCAGGCATCACTTGCCAGGCCGCGACGCCGGTGCGGATGTCGAAGATGCCGACGTCGTCGGGGCAGGCCGGCCGCGCAGTGACGGGTTGAGGATGACCCAGCCATAGTCCTTGGGCCGCTCGTTTGGTCCCTTTGCCGATCGCCGCTCCAGGCGTTTTACGTCGCCGCCGTTGTCTTCGTTCTTGTCATCGTCGCTAATCGTCCACGTCTTAATGCCCTCTGGGATGATGGCGTAGCGGATCGGCTTGCCGTCGATGGGGTCTTTTGGTACCGCGTCGATAAAAGCAGGCACGAGATCGTCAAGTTTGTCGGGCCAACGACCCTTAGCAAGGCGAAATCGTTCTGCGGCAATCGCGGCGCGAAGGGCGCGGTTCTGGCCAACGTTGCGGGCCCAAAGGACGACGGAACGCGACAGAGGCCAGATCAGAATCTTTGACATGATGCAATACTTTGGCAGACGAGTTATCGCGTCATCGATAATTGACATTTTTTGAATCGATCGAACGTCCGACTGATCGACTGCGTCTGCCATGCCGGTCAGCAAATCCAAACCGGCAGTCACGTCAAGCACTGGTACCACAGGAATGTACCGCCAGCCGGGCGGTCGTGCATGCAACCTCTCTTCAATGGATTCAGGCAATGACGCAACGACTTTGTCGGCTCGTAACCATTGTAAGGTATCGAGAATTCCAACACGCTCGGCCATGAAAGCGTGTTTAAGATTCGGGTGCGATTCTGCTTCGGAGAGCGCCGTTCGCAACTCGATTAGAGCCTGGTCGTCAAGGCCGCAGTAATTGATGCACTGTTCGATACAATCCTGGACCATTGAAGACAAGGCGATTTGGATTAGAGCGCTAATCAATACTTCGTCTCCGTCCATGAGACGCATCAATGAAGTCATCTCGCGCAAACAGCGTCGGGTTATCTCACGGTCCTGGTTTTGGGCTGTTGTGATGACCTCCAACGCCAGAACTTTTGACGCCATTCGAATCTCGGGCAGGCTCGGCAAGAGAGCGTTGATCGCCGGCGTCGTCCAATTCACGATGAAATAGCTATGTCGCAACTTTAGCGCGACGTGAAGATCATGCACAGCGCCGTCGACGCGCGACAGGTACTGCTTGCTCACTTTCAGCGCCGAAGTATCGCAAAGCTCGCCGGTTGGGGGGCGTGGTGAATGACTCCCCAGGTATGGGAGTATCCTTGATTCTTCGTCGGTTAGTTTAATAGATTCAAGTGTCTTGGCAGCAGTTGAGAAGGTAACAAACATGTTGTCTTCATCGGGGACCGTCCTGCGCCGTGCAATGAGATCCTCAATCGTGACCGGCTCGCCACGGGCGCGGATGGCAGCGATACGTTGGGCCAGGGCCCTTTCAGCCAGATAGTGAATGATCCAAACTGCGGCGACGAGCAGGACGACCAAAACCAAAAAGGCCGTCACGACGGGATGGCGACGAAACCACCCACGTGCTGGTTGCTGAGCATTCGCGGAAGCCGAAGAATCGCCCACGGGGTCCCTAGAGTCCATGCGGCTTATTGTAGAAACAATGCGCAACGAGGGAAAAACCCGAATCGGGGCGACTAGATTCGAACTAGCGGCCTCCTGGTCCCAAACCAGGCGCTCTAACCAGGCTGAGCTACGCCCCGGTGCGAGGCATTATATCGCCGCGATGGATTCTTGCATCACGGCAAGCGAAGCGAAGATGAGCGACCCTGTTCTGATCGAACCTAGATCACCGGACGATGACGAGGGTACCGGGGGCGGCGCGGAGTTGGGCGGCGGCGCTGCCTTGGTTGATGGCCACTTCCAACATGCCGGTCGAGCCGAGGATGGCGACGATCTCGCCGGGGTTCACATCGGCGTAGGTCATGCGGAGGGGGCCGACGCGCAGGGGGCCGACGTAGACCGAAAGGTCGCGGGCTCTGCCGATGGCGGCGGCGAGATCGGCCTCGCTGATGTTGGTGATTAAGTTGCCGAAGTGATCGACGTAGAGCACCTGGCCCTGGATGCCGCCGTGCGGGAGCGGCGCGGGCTGTTCCAGGTTGAGGATTTCGAGCTGATCGATGAGCGGGCCGACATTGACCAGGCTCATTCCACGGGCCAGATGGCTGGCGACGGGCGCGAGGATGTCCCGACCGTGGAAGGTGGCGCTGACGTCTTGGCGAAATAGTCGGGCGTTGGCGATGTGCCGAAGCTCGTCGAGGGCGAAGTCGCGATGGACGAGACTGACGATGCCGTTGTCGGGGGCGAGGATGATCTGGCCGTCGTAGGAGGCGGCGAGCAGCCGGCGGGTCGTGCCGACGCCGGGATCGACGACGACGACATGGATCGTCCCTTCGGGGAAATGGTCGAAGGCCTGGCGGATGACGAAGGCCCCATGGACGACGTCGTGGGCGGCGATGGAGTGGGTGATGTCGACTATCTGGGTGGCAGGGGCCTGTTGAAGAATGACGCCCTTCATGCAGGCGACGTAGTGGTCGGCCGCGCCGAAATCGGTGGTAAGGGTGATGATGGCCATCTTGTGCGACGATCGACGATTTTCACCGGCTGGAAGCCGGTACCACACGGTAGGAGCCGTCGCATGGACCGTCAACGCGGACGGGCTCCAAGGCGCCGGTCGCTGGTCAGTCGACGTGGAGCGCGACCTGGATGCCGCATTCGTGGCTGGTGGGCGACACGATGGGCGTGGCCGCCGAACGAACGGTCAGTCCGCTCCACGCCGCAAGCGATAGGCAGAAGCCGGTGAGGCCGACGATCCAAGCGCAGAGTCGCCCGGCCGTCACGTCATGATCCAGCGTTTTGTGGGTCTGCGTTGCCATGTCGGATGCCGATCTCCCCTAACCGTCCGCCTTTTCAGCCGGTCGCAGCCTGAAAGCGAGGACGCTCAACGGTCGACAAGCTGCAAGTTACATGCTGGCAGGTCAGAGGAGGTCATGGGTTCGTGGCGATGACTGGTTTCAAGGGAGTGAACAGCCGGATTATTAGACATAGAGGTACTTTGCGGGTTTTGCCTGGCGTATGGCTTGTGCGGGTTATCGCCAAACTACAACATTCCGGAAATATGATTTGCACGTAAACAATTTAATTACAATTAGTTATGAGCAGTTACGGCAAGCGAAAAATCGAAATCTCACCAGTGAACGAGTAGCCTGCTTATCCTGACGTTCGCGCCTTTTTAGTCACCGACCCTGGGATGTGTAGCGATAGTCCTTGCGGAAGGTGGGTCCGGTTATAATCCGGTAGCTGGTGACGACGGGGGCTGGCTTGGCCCGGTTCAGGCGATCCCCCCGACTCAGCAGGCCCTTGACACGCCGCCCGGAAATCGCAGTGGCGATTTCGAGTCGCCCAGCGACTCTGCGGCGTGTCTAGGGCAGGCAACAACCCCCGGAAGACGTAGCACTTGGGAAACTCCCGTCCTACACGCCAATCAGAGATTCGACGGAAGCTC
>CAYMXF010000157.1:0-1515 GCA_964393935.1 uncultured Planctomycetaceae bacterium | reverse complement strand
GTAGCACTTGGGAAACTCCCGTCCTACACGCCAATCAGAGATTCGACGGAAGCTCGGCGAAAGCTGGGGCGGATGGTGGCCGCGCATTCGTAATCTGCCGGGGATCCCCGTCGCCATTGCGGTGGGGTTTGTGGCCGGGGCCTTTTTGATTGCCCTTTCGGGTCAGGAACGGTCGCCCTATTACTTGGGGCAAACCCTGACGCAGCCGGTTCTCTCCCGGGTTCGTTTCGAGCGGGTCAACCAGCTTCGCACGGCCGAGGTCTGCAAGCAGGCCCAGCAGGATGTCCCGAACTATTTTCGCCTGAATCAGGGCATGCTCGACGCGGTCAAATCCGAGCTGGATGACCTGCGGGCGACGGTCAATTCGGCGGAGTCCTTCGAAAAATACCAGACGTCGAATTCCAAGCAGTGGCCGCTGGACGAGGCGGCTTTCAACGCGCTGCACCGTCTGGGAAGCGACGAGGAGGCCGGGGCCAAATTCAAGAAGGAATGCGACGCGATCATGAAGCGTTTGGCCGCATCGACGATGGTCGAGCGGGCCGACCTGTCGCGCGAGATCCGCAGTACGGCGGGCGTCGTCGAACTCGACCGCGGCGATGGTGTTTTCGAGTCGGTCACCAAGGAGCGGCTCAGCTACGCGGTGAACAGCGAACACGTCGAGCGCCTGGCCGAACGCGTCGTTCCCCGCAATTTCATTCCCGAGGCGAGGACGGTTCTTGTCGCTATTTTCAAGAAGGCGATTGCACCCGCGGCTGACCAATACCGTCCGGTGTACGTTTTCGATCAGGACTACACCAAGCAAAAGATCGAAGAAGCGGGCGCGCTTGAGCCGGTGAAGGACAGCTATCAGGCGGGCGACCGGTTGGTTCAGGCCGGCGTCATCGATGGTGAGGCGCTTGCGCTTTTGAAAGCCGAGCACGAAGAGTACCTCCGTCAGCGACGTGTCGATCCCCTCCTCAAGACGCAATGGGTGAAGCAGACCGTCGGGCTTTTTGGTTTGATCCTTCTCCTCACCGGCGGCCTGTCGGTCTTCACGCATCTCTCGCATCCGCGCATCACGGAGCGGCCGCTACGAGCCCTGGGGCTCGCGGTTTTGCTGCTGCTGATGCTCTTGGCCGAGCGGATGATTCTCGTCGGCATGGGCACGTCGCCGATCTGGAGCGTCGCGACGGTCACGATGACCGCGGCGATCCTGACGATTGCCTATTCACAATTTTTCGCGATCGGCACGACGGCCGTGCTCTCGCTCTTGACGATCCTGACGCTCGAAGCTCCGTTTGGTTTGTTCGTCGTGCATTTGGTGGTGATCTCCGTTACCGCGCTATTGCTTCGAGATGTGCGGACGAGGCTGAAGATGGTCGAACTCGGCGGGATTACCGCGTTCGCGGCGGCGATCAGCGCGTTGTTCGTCGGGTTGACGATGCAAGAAGGGCTTCAGTACGTCGCTAAGCAAGCGGCCTTCGCGGCCCTGGCGGCGTTCGCCGGCATCAGCGTGGTGTTGGTGCTCTTGCCGGT
>CAYMXF010000156.1:0-7747 GCA_964393935.1 uncultured Planctomycetaceae bacterium | reverse complement strand
CAGCGCGGAACGCCGTCCGAGCAGTCGGCTGATCGCGTCTTCGGGCCCCAGGCCGAGGAGCTGTTCCGCCCGGCGTTGCCAGGGCCGGCTGGTGGGATGCGTGTCACGCTCGGCGAGTTCGCGAACGGTCTGCCAAATGCCGATGCCCTGCCAGAGCGTACGGATGGCCGCGAGGTCGCGAAGCTCGACGTAAAAGCGGGCGTCGCCCGGCACGATGCGGGACCAGTCGTCGGCGACGGGAGGCGGCTGCGCGGGTTGAGCGAGGAGCAGCGTCGTTGTCAGCCCCGCGAGAATGACTACGAAGATAGCGAGTCGTGTGAAGGATGGACTTGCCTGCCCGTTGTTCATGTGTAAAACCGTCGTGAATCGTGCCTAAGTGCCAAGGCAAGGTCAATGGCTGTTGCGGAACTCTTCGTTCGCGCGTGGTGCGAAGATGGCGGGCGCCTGTTCCGAATTATCGCGCGGCCGACCGCGGAAACGGAGAGAAAAATCGAATGACCCCCTTTTCAGCCCCCGTCGAGATCGCCGCGCAACGCCGCGTTGATCCACTCTCGCGCAACCCGTGTCATCCGTGACGACATGTCACGGAGGTATACACCCATTCAAACGATCGCACAAATTACCCAGTTTAACGTTTTCGCACGGCGGAATACATTGCAGCCGGCTGAAGCGTTCGACCAAAGAACCTTTATGCGATTCCGTAACTGACCCGCAATTATTGCGCGGATTGCCTTTCACGCAAAGTATTGACGAATTAGTCTGTCCTGCGGGCTATTACTCGTTTTTTTTATTCGCCTCTCTATATTCGCCTTGAATAACGCCCGCGATTCGGCCAAACTATGCCTATACGCTCAAAAGGGGTTCGCCGTATTAAGGCGGAGCGGGGCGTCGATGCAAACATCCGGCAAGCTCGGCCACATTCTATCCGGCCATTTCACGTCTGGTCCAAAAAGGGTCCATGCGCCGTCATCAGTCTGCTGCGCTTTAGGCCCAAATGCCGAAGATTCTGTGATGGTCCAGTGGATCTCTATCCTTTGCTCGTGGGCAATTTACCGTGGAGTAACGCTATGAGAACCCAGCTCTTTCGAATGTCGCATATGGTCGCATTTTGGGTGATCCTTGGCGCTGGTCTGGTCCAGGCGGCGCCGATTACGGATCCTAGTTTTTTCTCCTCCGTTCCGCACACGCACATCACTTTCGAGCAGGACGGCTCCGGCGCCACCCTTCCCGTGACGTCGGGCCAAACACTGCCCAGCACCGAGTACGCGGGCTTGGGCGTCTCTTTTCTCCCCAGCACGCGCCTTACGCAGGACAGCGATTCCTGTTTTCGCATCGTGCAGAATATCGCCGGCGGTTCCACGCCCTACGGGCTGATCGCCTCCCAGACCCAGTCGATGGTGTTCAACCCGCCGGTCAGCGCCTTCGGCTGCGTGTTCGTGGCGAATAAGTTCCAGTTCGCCACCTTCACCGCCCGAGACATTAACGGCGCCCTCATAGAGACCGCCGTCTTCACCGGTCCGTTCGTTCACGGGATCGGCTGCGGTTTCCTTGAATACGGCTTCATCGGTATTACCTCGACGACGCCGATTGCGCGCGTGGATGTCGCCGCCTTCTCCGGCGTCATGGACAACCTGCGATTCGCCCTTTTGGATGCCGACACCGACGGCGTGCCCGACGCCACCGACAACTGCGTCTCTACGCCCAACGCCGATCAGGACAACTTCGACGGCGACGCCCAGGGCGATGCCTGCGATCCCGATGACGACAACGACGGCGTGCCTGACACCGAGGACTCGGCGCCGATGAATCGGTTCGCCTGCCGCGACCTCGACGGTGACACCTGCGACGACTGCTCGTCTGGCGTGGAAAACGCCGCCGATGACGGGCTGGACACCGACGCCGACGGCATTTGCAACGCCGGCGACGCCGACGACGACAACGACGACGTGCTCGACGGCGACGACCCCGAGCCGCTCAACCGCTTCGTCTGCGGCGACGCCGACTTCGACGGATGCGACGACTGCGGCGTGACCGGCGGTCCGCCCGACGTCGGCAACGACGGGACCGACTTCGACGGCGACGGCTACTGCGACTTCGGCGACATCGACGACGACATGGACGGCGTCCCCGACGACCAGGACGCCAACCTCTTCAATCGGTTCGTCTGCCGCGACGCCGACGCCGACGGCTGCGACGATTGCGGCATTGTCGGCTACCCCGACCCGGCCAATGACGGGGCTGACTTCGACGCCGACGGCCTGTGCGACAGCGGCGATCCGGACGACGACAACGACGGGCTTTCGGATGCCGATGAGATCACCTTCGACACCGATCCGTTCGTCCCCGACACGGATGGCGACGGGCTGCTCGACGGCACCGAAGTCGACATGTCGATGGGCAGCGGCTGCCCCAGCCCGCTGGTAGCGGACTCGGATGGCGACACGTTCTCCGACGGCGACGAAACCGCCGGTGGAACCAACCCGTGCAACACCGACACCGATGCGGACGGCATCCCGGACAACGTGGATCCACTCCCCACGCAACCAGGCGTGACGGCCAACTTCCTCGACGAGTGGACAGTTGAACTGGCGACGGTCACCGTCCCCGCGGTGGACCTGAGCCTGTTCAACGCGCAGAACAACAACGCGAACCGCGGCCGCCGTACCGCGCTGTCCAACCGGGCGTCGGATGCGGCCAACGCGATCGCGGCCGGCGACTATGCGCTGGCGATCGAGGAATTGGAGAGCCTGCTGGAGAAGATCGACGACCAGATGCCCCCGCCGGATTGGATGAGTTCGTCACCGGAAAAGACGGCCTTGGCCGAAGAGGTTCGCCTGATGATCTTCTTGCTGACGTTCTTCTAATTGTCGGCGTCGCGCAGACGCGCTGCCCAGCCGCAACATCTCCGACGGGTCTGCCGCACGCTGGGCAGACCGCGGAGATGTTGCCGGTCAGGTCATTGACTTGACGCCTGGACACTCATGGGGAGGCCGACGACGCGTGAAAACATCGAAAGACGAATCATCGAGAGCCGGCGCGATGCGGGGCCGGTGAAGTCGCGGAAGCCGGGCCGTTCGTTACGTTGTTCATGCGAGTAGCCGTCACGAATCGTGCCGATCGAGTGAGAGAACGTCAATAGGAAATGCGGATCGAAAGGGATCGCGCCGTGGCAGAAGCCGTTGCTCGGTTCACTCGACTTCAGGGGAGGACGTAACGAAAAATCGCAGGCGACGAATTTAGAAGCGAACGACATCGGGCTCGCTCGGCTTGGGCGGTTCGGAGGGCAGTAGGACGTCGTTGAACGGTTGCAGGAGTACCTCGATCAGAGACGGGTCGCCGCCGGACGGCTTGGCCCTTTCGAGCCCTTCGCGCATGTCTTCACCGGCTTGTCGAACGGAGATCTGAACCAGGCGGTTCAAATCCTGGGCGGCTTGCCGCGTCCCGGCGACGGCGCCGAGCGTGGGGTTCATGAGGTCTTTGACGCCGGCGGCCTCGACGGCCTTTCCGGCCACGAGCGTCGGATGCGGAGTGGTTTTCGTCGGGGGGAGAATGACAACGCTAAGGAACAAAACGGCCGCGGCGGCGGGGAGACCGGCCATGCCGGCGATCTTCCAGATTCGACGGCGACGATGCCGATGGGCGCTGTCGACGGCGGCGGCGGGAGCGGGCTTGGGCAGGGCGGCGACGACGCGCATCGCAAAGCCGGAGTCGAGTTCATAGTGCCCGTCGTCCTTGGCGATGACGTCGGCGCTGGCCCGGCTGATTTCCATCTGGTGCTGGCAGGCGGGGCACTGGAGCAAGTGCGCATGGACCTCGGCGGTCATGCTCGAAGGGAGATCGCCGTCGAGGAACCGATCGTGCAAATGTTGGACGTGTCTGCAAGTCATCATGATTCTGTTCTCCGTCGGACCGTCCGCAGGGGTCAGGCGCTGCCGCCGGCCATGCCGAAACGGACCAAGGACCAATCCTCCACGAGATGCGAGTTGAGCAGCTCCTTGAGTCGGTTTCGGGCTCGATGGAGGTGGCTCTTTACGGTCGCCGCCGGCATTTCGAGAACGTCGCCGATCTCCTGGCAACTCATCGCCTCTTTGTAGAAGAGTAATACCGTCGCGCGTTGCTGTGGTGTCAGTTGATCGACGGCTTCCCAGATTATTTTTTTGAGCCGCCGCGCTTCGTCGCTGTTGGCTACGGCGTCGGCGAGGGGCATCTCGTCGGAATTATTTCGGCCGCTGTCGGCCAAGGCGCTAAAGTCCACGTCGCCGCTGTAGTCCTTGCGGCGGCGCAGGGTGTTGAGCGAGAGGCGATAACCGATCGTGAAGAGCCAGGTGCTGAAGCGGTACGTGAAGTTGAACGAGTCGAGGGCGGCGAAGGCCCGCAGGAACGTGTCCTGGCAGACTTCTTCCGCTTCGTGCGGGTTCTTGACCATGCGGCTGACGAAGGCGTGAAGTCGGTTTTGATAGGCGAGGACCAGCGAGTGGGCGCTATCGCCGCACCCGACCTGGGCGCGCTCGATAAGCTGCCGCTCGGCGTGCGGAGTCAAACGTCCGTCGCTTCCCTCTTGGGCATACATGGCTGTCCTCTAGATTATATCGTTCGCGACGTGCCGGGATGCAGCTTCGCCGTGAGTTGTTCGGATAGAATGGCTCCTATAACATAGTGGAATGGCCAAGGAAGTATCAAGTGGAGACCGCTCGAAAGGGCCGTCTTTGGTCAATAAGAAAGCCCGTTTCAGTTATGAAATCCTTGCCAAAGTGGAGGCCGGGATCGCCCTTAAAGGCACGGAGGTCAAGAGCTTAAGAGCGGGAGAGGCCAGCATCGGCGAGGCTTTTGCGAGGGTCGAGCGCGGGCAGGTTCGCCTGCATAATTTCCAGATCCAGCCGTACAAGGCCGGTAATCAGTTCAACCATGACCCCAAGCGACCCAAGCAACTTTTGCTTCACAAGCGGGAGATCAAGAAACTGACATCCGGCGTCCAGATTAAGGGGCAAACACTGATCCCGCTAAGCGTGTATTTCAACAAGGATGGGCGAGTGAAAGTGGAACTTGCATTGGCGCGTGGACGCACGCATGGCGACAAGCGGCAACAAGAGAAAAAGAAGGAAGACCGCAAGGAAATGGCGCGGGCGCAGCGTCGCGGCGGGATGTAGGATTCCGCGTCTCTGGACTTGAGGATGTGATGGCGATTGCGATCCGGTCATCGACGACTTTTCGGCGGTTTGCGCTCTATGGGCTCATCCTGCTCGCGCTGACCATTGTGAGCGCGGTCGTGTTCGTCATTGCGACGGATCGCCCGACGATGGCGGAGGACGAGGCCTTTCCCGAGCCGGTGATCCTGGATCTGGAGCGCCGGCCGCACTTCGTCTTTCCCGTCTCCGCGCGGACGAATGATCTGTCGCTCAATCAATTCGTGGATCGCTTCGCAAGGGTCTGCATGCAGGGTAAGTATTCGGATTTTCGGCTCATGCTGAGCCGTCGGCGCCCGCCGATCCTGCCGCCGCGGTTCGAATCGAATTTCAACGCCTTGAAGAAGGTGCGAATCACGGCGATCGAGAAATTGCCCGCCGTGCCGACCGCGGAGGGTTCGGTCTATTTGATGAACGCGGAATACGAACTCGAAGACTACGCGGTCAAAGGCGGGCAGAGCACGCGTCAGGTTCAGGTGGCGATCACGCGCGAGGATGGCGCTTGGCGGATCGGGCCGATCCCCCACGAGGCATTGGAACAGCTTCGCGCTTATCAAACTCTTCAGAATCAAAAAAACGAAGCGGCGACGAGCCAGCCCGCTGAGCCTGTTTCTTCGGACGTTCCACAAACCACGGCGAACCGGCCTGCGCGCTTGGACCCTTAACCGTCGGACGCGGCCCTTTCAATACTGATATCCCCGAAAAGCGGACGCATCGAGCGTTTTGCGAGGCTGCTCCAACCTTATGGTTGGTATGGAGTTGGACCGCGCGTATCGGGCATTCGTCCAACTTACGAGTATCGAAAGTTATTCCTTAGGTTGGCTTGCCTGATAGGCGAACGTATTGCCAGTATTGAGATCACGGATGGTGGGCCGTGGTTGATGCGTTAGGGGGTCGAAAGTTAGGTCAACCATCATAGGAAGGAAGGGTAAGAAGTTATGGGTCTCACAGTCACGAATGTTAACACACTGTCTCTCTTGAACATCTTGAACCGCACGTCGGCAGACCAGTCGAATACACTGGCTCAGCTCGCGACCGGTTTCAGGATCAACAAAGGCGCGGATGATCCGGCCGGACTGGTCGCCGTCCAAAGCCTTTCGGCCGAACTGGTCGGCGTCGATGCGGCCATCTCCAACGGCCAACGGGCCAAGTCGGTCCTGTCCACGGCGGACGGCGCGCTTCTGGAAGTCACGTCGTTGCTCTCGGAGATCGAGAGCCTCGCCGCCAAGAGCACCAGCTCGGGCGGCCTGTCGGCGGCGGAGGTCACGGCCAACCAGGCGCAGATCGACAGCGCCATCAGTGCGATCGACCGGATCGTTCGGACCACGTCCTTCAACGGCAAGAACCTGCTCGACGGTCAGCTTTCCATTCGCGCCACGGCCAGCACGCCCACGGAGGTGAGTGACGTCAGGATCTATTCCCGGCCGTCATCGAACTCCAATCAGACCTTCGCCGTCAACGTCGAGACCGCGGGCGCCGTCGCATCGGCCACCCTGACGACGGTCGCCTCGGCGTCCCTCGATGCCGGCGAGTTCACGGTCACCGGCAACCTCGGGACCGCGACCATCACCGTGACGGACACCGACACGCTCGATCAGATCCGCGACAAGATCATCGCGGCGGCCCCCGACACGGGCGTTTCGGCGGCGGTGACGACGGGTGAGATTCGGATTCAGAGCCGCGGTTATGGGTCGGCCGCCTTCGTGCAGGCCTCTTACATCAGCGGCGATTCGGATTTCACCAATGTCACCAATTCGACCGGGACGGATGCCGTGGTCACCGTCAACGGCCAGACCGCGGCCGCCGACGGGCTGCGCATCTCGTTCAATAGCAACGGAACGAGCGGCGAGTTTGTGCTCACCGCCGCCGGTAACGTGGCGGGCAGCGCGGGCGACATTTCGATCAGCGGCGGCGGCGCGACGTTCCAACTCGGAACGGGAAGCAACACGCAATCGACGATCGGGATCAACGGGCTCTTCAGCCACAACCTCGGCGATAGCGTCACCGGGTACTTGAGCACGATCAAGAGCGGCGGCGCCAACGCCCTGAACGTCAATGCCAATAACGCGGTCAACGTCGCCAAGGCGGCGCTGACCCAAGTGGCCACGGCGCAGGGCCGCGTCGGCGGCTTCCAGAAGTTCCAGGTCGAAACCGCGCTGAACAGCCTGGGCGCGACTCAGGTGGCGCTGGAAGGCGCTCGCGGGTCGATCCGCGACGTGGATTACGCGAAGGCGACGGGAGAGCTGAGCCGGCAAAACGTGCTCTTGCAGTCGTCAATCTCCCTGCTTGGCGTCGCCTCGCAGCAGACGGCGCAGATCCTGGCGCTGCTTCGGTAACCGGGGGCTCGAGGGCCGCGCAGGCTGATGATCAAGCACCAGCCTGGGACGCCGCGTCGGTGGGCAAAGTGACGCGGCGCCGGACAGCGGCCTGACGGCCAGGACCGGTGAAAAAGCCGGCGCCCGGGTCTGGTGGGTAACCATCACGGCGGGATCGAGGAAGTCCTCGGTCCCGCCGTTCTTTTTTTACTGGAGGCTGGGAAGGTGCAAGGATGAAGAAGTCGCTAA
>CAYMXF010000155.1:0-7755 GCA_964393935.1 uncultured Planctomycetaceae bacterium | reverse complement strand
TCGGGCTCATCGTCCCGCCCATCCGCATCCGCGACAACGTGCAACTGGAACCCAACCATTACGGCATCAAGCTCCGCGGCGCGGTGATCGCCAAAGGCGAGATCATCCCCGGCCGGCTGCTGGCCATCGACTCCGGCGCGGTGAGCGAGCCGGTCCACGGCATGACCACCAAAGAACCGGCGTTCGGTCTGCCCGCGCTCTGGATCGCCGAAGAAGACCGCTCGACCGCCGAGCACCGCAATTACACGGTCGTCGAGCCGACGAGCGTCCTATCGACGCACCTGACGGAGATCATCCGGCGGCATGGTTCCGAACTGCTGACCAGACAGGAAATGCACCGCCTGCTCGACGCGCTGAAGGAAAAGAGCCCGAAGATCGTCGAAGAGGTCATCTCTCCCGACGCAGGGTCGGGACTCAAGGTCGGCGAAGTGCAAGCCGTGCTTCAAAATCTCCTCCGCGAGCGCGTGCCGATCCGCGATCTCGAAACGATCTTGGAGACGCTCGGGGACTGGGGCCATCGCACTAAGGATTCCGAGGTGCTGACCGAGTACGTCCGCAGCGCGCTGGCTCGCACCATCTGCGAACAACATCGCGACGCCGAGAACACGATCCACGGTATTACGCTGGACCCCTCCATTGAGGACGCCCTCAACGCCCATGTCGAGCGGACCGAACGCGGCTCATACCTCACGCTGCCGCCCGCCCTGGCGAGCAAGATCATCACCGCGATCCGCGCCGAACTCGGTGAGGGTGACCAAGGCGGGCTGAGGGCGACCGAGGAGGGAGTCCCGAAGAACGCCGCCATGGGGGTCGGGGGAATGGCGGCGCGGAAGTCGGAAGTCGGAAGTGGGAAGTCGGAACAGGGATCAGGCAGCGCGGAAGTCCCATTCCGCGTTCCGCGTTCCGAAATCCGCGTTCCCCCAAGCCTTGTCCTCTTCGCCTCACCGCCGGTTCGACCGCTGCTTCGCAGACTCATCGAACCGTCGCTGCCGGCCGTCGCCGTGCTCAGCTACAGCGAAATCGTCCGCGGCGTAAACGTCCGAACGCACGGCATGGTGACGATTGAAGAGGGGCCAAGGGGCCAAGGGGCCGAGGGGCCAAGGATGAATGAAGACGCTGACCCGTCGCAAGTCGCCTCCAATCCGCAATTCGCCTCATTGGCGGGAGTTTGACGATGCAGCTAAAGACGTACCAGGCAAAAACAATGTCCGACGCCCTCGCCAAGGTGAAGACCGACTTAGGCGGCGGCGCGATGATCCTCCACACGCGAAGCATCAAACGCGGCGGCTGGCTCGGGTTCGGCGCGCGAACTGTCATCGAGATCACCGCGACCGCCGGGGAGGGGCCCAGGGGCCCAGGGGCCGAAGGGCCAAGGATGAACGAAGACGGTGAGGGCGACCGAGGCGGGAGCCCGAACCCGTCGCAGGTCGCTTCCCATCGTTCGACTGAGCGCTCACGACGAAGTCCGCAATCTCCTCAACCCTCGACCCCTTGGCCCCTCGGCCCCTCGGCCCCTGATCCTGCCATGAAGCGCGAACTCACTGAGATTCGCACCATGGTCCGCGACCTGTGGCACCGGCTTCCAGCCGGTGAGATCATCCCGTCCTCCAACGTTCCCACGGAACTCATCGAATACTACACGCGCCTCATGGGCCAGCATGTCGCAAAGGAACTGGTCGTCAAACTCCTCGAGCGCGTCGGTCAACGGATGCAAGAAGGCGCCGCCTATTGGGACCCACACGGCCGATGGGTACAGGCCCCGTCCCTGTCGGACGAGCAGGTCCGCGAGGAACTCGTTGCGCAGCTCGGCGAGATGCTCCCGTCTCCCGGCGCGCCGGGACTGGAACTCACCGCTGAGGGCCGCCCGACGATCGTCGCCCTCGTTGGACCGACCGGCGTGGGTAAGACGACGACGCTCGCTAAGCTCGCCGCGCACATGAAGCTCCGCGAGGGTCGCCGCGTCGGGCTCATCACCCTCGACACCTACCGCATCGCCGCCGTTGAGCAACTTAAGACGTATGCCCAGATTCTCCAAGTCCCCCTCATCGCCGTGACCACGCCCGAGGAGATCCAAGACGCAGTCAAGCAAATGTGCGCTTGCGACCTGATCCTCATCGACACCGCCGGCCGCAGCCCCAAGGACGAGCCGAGGATCGCCGAACTCGCCGAACTGCTTTCCGCGGTCCGGCCGGATCAGGTCCACCTCGTCCTCTCCACGACCAGCCGCGAAGAGACCATCCGCGAAGCGGCGGAGAAGTTCGGTGTCCTCGGCCCGCGACAAGTGATCTTCACCAAGCTCGACGAGGCAGTCGGCTTCGGCGTCATCGTCAACGTCCTGCACGACCTCAATCTGCGGCTGTCCTACCTGACGATGGGTCAATCCGTCCCCGACGACATCGAAGTCGCCAGCGCCCGCCGAGTTGCACAGTTGATCCTCGGCGAGAACGAAGAACCGGCGTCCTTTCACCCTCACCCCAGCCCTCTCCCTTCGAGGGAGAGGGAGTACGAGGCCCTGACATGAGCGCCCTTCCCGTCGATCAAGCCACGCAGCTACGGCTGCTGATGAACGAGCGACGGCCCGCGTGCGGAAAACACGGCCTCGCCTACGGCGAGACCGTGCCACCCCGCCTCAAGCCTCAGGCCTCAAGCCACCCTGCCCGCGTCATCGCCATCGCCAGTGGCAAGGGCGGCGTCGGCAAGACCAACATCGCCGTGAATCTCGCCCTCGCCCTCGCCCGCCGGTCGCAGCGCGTCGTCCTCGTCGACGCCGATCTCGGCACCGCGAACGTCGACGTCGTCATGAACATCCAATCGCCGTACGGCCTCTCCGACGTGATCGCCGGTCGGCGCGCCCTCGACGACGTCGCGATCCATCTGGACCAAAACCTCCGCCTCATCACCGGCGCATCCGGCCTCTCCGCCGCAGCCGACCTTGGCGCGCTGGAGCGCCGTCGCCTCATCGACGAACTCGCCGGCCTCGAAACAAACAGCGACCTCATCCTCCTCGACTGCGGCGCCGGCATCTCCCAAAACGTCCTCGCCTTCGCCCGCGCGGCCGACGAGCTTCTCCTCGTCACCACGCCCGAGCCGACCGCCCTGACCGACGCCTACGCCCTCGTAAAAGTCCTCAGCCGCACGGACCACGCGCCGCCGATCGCCCTCGTCGTCAATCAGGTCGTCACGCTCCGCGAAGGCCAGGTCGTCGCTGATCGCGTCGCCTCCGTCACCGCGCGGTTCCTCGGCATCGGCCTTGCCTCGCACGGGCATATCTTGCGCGACGACCACGTCGGCCAGGCCGTGCGGCAACGCGTGCCGTTTGTCAATCGATTCCCCCAATGCCCCGCCGCGACCTGCATAGCAGCGTTGGCACAGCGGGTCGTCGGATCGACGCCTGCCTCCAAAAGAGGCGACGGCTTCTTCCGCCGGGCGCTCGGCTTTTTCTACTGAATCGGACGCCAATCGCCGCCGATGCCACATGGGTGCCGGTAATCAGGGGAGAACTCGGCCCGAGGGAAGTTTGTGGCGCGACTCTGCGGTGCATGTTGCGGACTGCTGGTCTTCAGCGCCACGATTCTCAGCGGCCTTTTGGCCGGCAATTCCGTCGACAAGATCGTCCTGCGATCCGTGGCCGGGCTGGCCGGGGGATACATCCTCGGCTGCATCGCCGCATGGATCGCCTTTATCGTTGTGAACGACCGAGCCAGCGCCAATGAGCCCACGCCGATCGCCGCCCCCAGTGAGAACAACAACGGAAACGGCCAAACGAACGGACGGCCCAACAAACCCTAAAGTGGGAGGAGTCAAAATCTCATGCCGGCGATCGAAACGGATATACTGACGGTCTGGCGAGAATACAAGAAAGAGCCCTCCTGCGATCTGCGCAACACCCTGATTGAGCACTATGTCCACATCGTGCGCTTTAACGCGGAGCGGGTTCACTCGAAGCTGCCGACCGAGGTGGACGTCGACGACCTGATCTCCGCCGGCATGTTCGGCATGATCGACGCCATCGAGGCGTTCGACCTGGAGCGCGGCGTGAAGTTCGAAACGTACTGCTCCCCTCGCGTCCGCGGCGCGATCCTGGACGAGCTGCGTTCGATGGACTGGGTGCCCCGGCTCGTGCGCAACCGCTCGCAGAAGATCCAGACCGCCACCAAGTCCTTGCAAAGCGAACTCGGCCGCCTCCCGACGGACCGCGAGGTCGCCGATCGGATCGGCGTGTCGACCGGGGAGTTCGATCGCATGAGCCGCGACGCGACCGCCGTCTCCATGACCTCGCTCTCGCGCAAGGCCTACGGCGGCGACTCCTCGCGTGACGTCTCCGAGATGGACGTGATCAAGGACGACCGGTCATCGAATCCGCTCCAGGAGATCCAGAAGTCCGACCTCAAGAACCTGATCCAGCAGGGCCTGACGCCCACGGAACGGCTCATCTTGATCCTCTATTACTACGAAGAAATGACCATGAAGGAGATCGGCGTGACGCTGGACCTGTCCGAAAGCCGCGTCAGCCAGATGCACTCGGCCATCGTCGATCGCCTCCGCTTTCAATTGAAGCAGCGCGACCCCGAGTTTCGCGTCTAGCGTCCGCCGTCTCGGCGGACGAAGAAGGCACAGGGTGGCCCCGCGCATCAGTGTGACACCGGCTCTTAGCCGGTGTGGAGTAGCGGCCGGCGTCCCTGCCGGCTGTAAATAATGTAGGGCGGGTTCTACCCGCCGAGCCTCAACGGCGGTCAGAGCCCGCCCTACTTTTATGTCCGCCATCCCGCCGAGTCCGATCGCCTCCGTCCTCCAGTCCGGCCCGGCCCAGACCGAGCAGGCCCGCGAGAAGGATGCCGCTCGGAACGCGACGGTCGACCGCTCGCGGCAGATCGGCGCCGGCCCCGACGCGATCCTCGAAGTCGAATCCACCGACGCTGATACGCAAGTCCACACCGACTCCGGTGGCATGGGCAGTCAGGGCCGCCAGGACACCCCGCCGGAAGAAGAAACCCCCGCCCCACCCGACGACACCGGCATCACCGTCGATGCTAAGGGCCTCCGCCACGTCGATCTTTCGGCGTAGCGACGTAGCGCGGGTTCTACCCACCGAACATCGATGGCGGGCAGAGCCCGCCCTACTTCTATGTCCGTCATCCCGCCGAGTGAGGTACTCGAACGGATTCTCGTCCCAAGTGAGTAAGTGAGCAGGAGAGGAGGAGAGGGGATGGGAATCTCGCGAAGACGAGTGCGAGAGAGGATTCTCACATCAGCAGCAACCGTCGTTCGCCCGATGGGCGGGCAATGCTCAGTCTTTGCGTCGTCGGCGGAGTAACAAGGCGGGGATCACGAGGAGGGCGAGGGCTGACGGCTCGGGGACCAGGGCGGCGGTGTACTGCACGCTGTCGATGCCGATGTAATTCGAGCGCGTCCCGCCTGTGCCGCCATCCTCGACGAAGTAGCGGAAGGCGAATCGTCCGGAGGTCGGAGCCCCGAGGCCGCCAAAGGTGTAGACGTAATTCGTCCAAACCGTCGGATAGGAGCCGGCGCCGTTGGTGAGATAGGTCGGATTGATGTCGATCGTAGACATCGTTAGGGGGGGCTGGGTGTTGAAGACGCCGACCGATGTCGCAGAACTCCCGATAAACGTGCTGGCGCCGGAGAGGCTAATTCGCAGTTGCAGGCGATCGGCGTAGGTCGTGTTCGTCCTCGTTCTCGTCCAGAAGGAGACCGTGTCGCCGTTGCTAAAGGTTCGGTTGGGGCCGATCAGCCAGTCGCTGACGGTGTCCATCCCAAGGCCATCGCCGGCGCTGGCGAAATCGACGGCGATATAGGAATTCAAGGAGCCGGATTGGGAACGGAACCAGGGCGGGTCATCCGTGAGGCCTTGATACCAGCCCGCCGTTCCCGCGGCGTTGCTCAAGTTGGTGAGAACCCAACCGGCGCCGGTGAGTGACGGGCAGTTGCTGTTATAGTCGCCGCTAATGCAGACGTTCTCAAAATTCTGGGAGAAGCTCTGGGCGCGCGCGGTCGGCGCGCAGACGGCGATCACCAGCGCGACCGACGATATGATCATCGGGCTGTAACGCGGCGTCGTTGGGGAATTTTCGATCAATCGCCTTCGGGCTTCTTTCAAGCCTTCACGATCTCCCCTGGTAGGACATGCGAAACGCTGCACGCCGACCCTGCGGCGGACCTGCTTCGGTCGCCGTTACCGTTTACGAGGCGCGAACCGAAGGGAATTTTCCCTCCAACTGCTCGTCTCGTAATATGTTATCGTGCCTTGGTCACACGAGTCAATCTCCGTGACGGTGGAAAAGGGTCTGGCGAAGAAATAGCCGACCGTTTGACCCTGGATGCCAAGGTGCGATAAGCTCGTCGGTTCTCATGAGTCAAGGTCCTGATTAGCGGAGTGCTCCTCAATGATTGTGGACTGTCACACACATATCTGGGAATCCCCGTCGCAGTTGGGTCTTGGGGGGGCTGAAACGCTGATTCGCGGTCAGCGCGGCCTAAGGGCCCCGGCGGCGAGCGGCGGCTTGCCCGATGCCTCGATGCAGAGCCATTTTTTGGCCAGCGAGCCGGTGGACAAGAGTTTTGTGCTGGGATTCAAGAGCCGTTACCTGGGGGCGGAAATCTCCGCCGAGTTGATTTCCCGATACGTTCGTCAGCACCCGGACAAGCTCGTCGGTGTCGCGGCGATCGATCCGACGAACCTGCCGGAAGCCTTGTCGGACTTAAGGGTCGCCCACGACGAGCTGGGCATGAAGGCCATTACCGTCTCTCCGGCGGCGCAGGACTTCCATCCGGCCGATAGCCGGGCGATGCAAGTCTTCGCCGAGGCGGTGCGGCTTAAGATGCCGGTGCTCATCGACCAGGGCGTTCACTTCAGCGTTCAGAGCAAGATGGAGTTCGGGCGACCGGTGCTGCTCGACGAGGTCGCCAGGGAGCTGCCGCAACTCAAGCTGGTGATTGCGCACATGGGGTATCCGTGGGTCGAGGAGTGCGTGGTGATGCTCGGTAAGCACCCGAACATCTACGCAGACATCAGTTCGCTCCTGCATCGCCCGTGGCAGGCGTACAACGCGCTGCTCTCGGCCTACCAATACGGCGTGATCGACCAGTTGCTGTTCGGCAGCGATTTTCCGTACACGCAGGCGACGGCGGTGATCGAGTCACTCTACCGGATCAATCAGCTTGTGACGGGCACGAACCTGCCGACGGTGCCGCGTCCGCACCTGGCGGCGATCGTGGAGCGCGACACGCTGGCGCTCTTGGGCCTGGGGCCGCCTTCGGCCCCGCCTGCTTCTTTTGCGGGCGGTCACTTGATCGACGGGCACGATATGTGATCGTATCGACGCGAATCGTTTTCATGATGCGTGTGCCGACGATGATGGGGTTGTTCGTTGCGCTCTTGTCCGCGGCGGCGGTTGCGGGATGTCGGCCAACGGAAACGCGCTTCGAGGTCGTTTCGTTTCGCTCTTCGGCGTCTCCGGAGATCTACCGCGAACATTTCGGAGGCGGCTCTTACTGCGTCAACGCCGACAACAACTGGACGTTCGTGTTCGAGATCGAGCCGGTCCTGGTTCGGCCGATGCGCGAGACGAATGGCTCGGGCTCGGCCGCCTCTCAACCGGCCGCTTCTTATCGGGAGGCGGGCGACGAAGAACTGTGGATGTCGCAGATTGTCGAGGTGGAGGTGTTCTGGAGACCGCGGCCGGGCACGAGCTTTGCCGAGAGCAGCCAGACCAACGCGAACATCGTCTATTGCCTGAC
>CAYMXF010000154.1:2154-7758 GCA_964393935.1 uncultured Planctomycetaceae bacterium | reverse complement strand
CTCCTCCGCGTTCGCCGGCGAACATGCTCGCGAAAGAGATTCCGGGCCACGCCGAACAGCCATGCCCGTGGAGACCCGGCGGCGGCGAGCGAATCTTCTTGTCGGGCAGCGATCAAGAAAGTCTCCTGAAGCAGCTCCTCCGCGTCGCCGCGACGGCCCACCTGCCTTCGCAAATACGCCAGGAGCCCTGGGCCGAGCAGACGATAGAGGGATTCCAGGTCTTCCATTCGTATCCACCCGCGTCCCATCCTACTAGTGATCCACAGGGAGCGGAAAGTTCATCGAAAATTAAAAAAACATCGCCGGGTACGGTCGTATCGTCGTCAGGCTCCGTCCGGCAGTAGCGACGATGGGGGATGGGGATCGGGGTCGAGTCAGGGGATTGGGTCGGATGAGGGTTCGATGTGACGAGGTTCGTTCATGATGGGTCGCGAGGTTGTAGAGAATGGGGATTGGGCTGCCTCGATCCTCGACTGAATTTCGGGATCGTCGCGAAGCTTCTTAGCGGCTTCATAGGATTCCAGGGCCTTGTCCCTGTTTTTTCGTTTGAGCGCCTGATCTCCCTTCTTGATGAGCCTGGCTCGCTGGACTTCAATGATTCCGTGCTTGGCTGCCGCGTTTGCCGGCGGTGGTAATATGGGAATCGCCTCGCTATAAAGCCGGACGGCTTCGTCGAACTGCTCGCGGTCCAGCGCCTGGTCGCCTCTACGAATGAGGCGCGCGGCATCGAAGGCCGGCGTCATCCCGTCCAGCATGGACTTCGCATCCGCGGTGTATGCGTTCCAGAGCGAACTCTTGAGCTTCTGTTCCGCGAGAAGCAACTCTCCCCGTTTGATCGCCTGCCTCGCCTCTTGAATGAGGATAAACGAACGCGCGGCCCTGCTTTTTTGCTCGACGTCGGGAGAAGCAAAGATTTGGTTGGCCTGAACATAGGCATTCTCGGCGGTGACAAAGTCCCGGTCCACCATCGCCTGATCGCCGCGCACGACCATCTCTTTGCGCTGTTGTGCGTCGATAATTCGTTTACGCAATTCGCGCGTAGCCGTCGTGATGTGGATGCCTTCCGCGATTGAGCAGGCCGACAAAGCAGCGGGGAAGTCTTCCAGTTGGAGCGCCGCCACCGTCTGCTTGATCGATTCTTCATACTTCTTAGTCTTCCTCGCTTGCTCTAGGTTCTCCTTGAGCCGCCCGGGATCCATTCCCGCGGCGGTGGCCTTCTTTTCGTATTCATCCAGTTCAACTTCCACGACAGGGAGGTTCCCCTTGTTGAGTTCCGCCATTCCGTTTTCGGCCAGACGTGCGGCGTCCTGTTTGCTCCACGCCGATTGTTGCAGCGCCTCGACCTTTGCCGGATCCACGCCGCGCCGCTCCGCCTTGTGAAGATATCGTTGAACTTCGTCGAAATTATCCTGAGCGAACGCCTTCTGAGCGGCGACCATTTCCAACCAGAAGTCGGCCTGATTCTGAAGCGTCTGGAGTTTCCTGCTGGTGACCGACATGTCCTTGGCTTCGAGAAGCTTGGTTTTTGAAACTTCCATCTGCCCGTTGTCATACGCCGCCACCGCCTCCCGCATGAGCCCTTCCAGCGGATGCGTTCCAATGAGTCGGTCGCTGAAGAGCCAGGCCAATGTACCGCCGCCCAGCAGAATCAAGACCAATAGAAAGGTGAGGCTCCACGTCACAGCGCGGGGGGTGTGCTTCCTGAATTTTTCGAGTGCCGGAGGCGGAACCGGGATGACGGCGATCTGCGGCGACCGCTGCGAAACGTGCCCCATCGACCGCCGTCGACGGTGACGCGAGAATCGAGCGGAACCGTAGCCGGTCAGCGCGTCGAACCCTCGATCTTGATCCCATTCCCGGCGATCAACGTCTTCGGGGCCTCGCCCTGGTACGCTGACGGATTGCGTCGTCGTGAATCCTGAGCTTGACCGCGGCGCTTGTGCATCGGCGTCCGATGTTGGGAAGGCGGAGGAGAGCGCCGGCAAGAGGTGTTCCGCTTTCCAGGACGGCGGCATGACGTCCGGGAGGCGGATTGGCGTATGCAGCAGGTCGGCGCGTCGCGGCTCATTGTACAGCGTGAAATATCGCGACACCGCTTCGACGACTTGGTCGATCGACGTGTATCGTTCGTCCAGACTCTTTGCGGTCATCTGCCGCAAGATCGCGGCCAAGGGAGGCGGCACGAGAGGATTGAGCGTTGTCGCGTCGGGCAGGCGCGCGTCGAAGTTCGTATGCCAATCAATCCAGCGGCCCACGGACCCGAACGGCTCCGACGCCATCTCCGTAAAAAAACGCTCCATCGCCGGCCGGCCGACGCAGACCTCGTAAAGAGCGAAGCCCAGACCGTAAATGTCTACGCGGTCGTCGTACTTTCCTTCCAGCAGCAACTCCGGGGCGGCATACTTGGGCGTGATGACGGGCGGAGCGCTCAGATCGCCCTCGTGCGCGGCGGAGGCGAGATTGGCGAGCTTCGCGCTGCCGTTCTTCGTCACCATGATATTGCCGGGCTGAATGTCCCGGTGGACGATGCTGTTCGAGTGTAGCGTCTTGAGGCCCCAGGCCGCCGTCTTGAGCAGCTTGAAGGCATGGCGATGATCGATCTGCCGCTTGAAGAGCAAAGATTCGAGCCAGTGACCGACGACAAACTCTTCCACAATGAACAGGCCGATCTCGTCCTCGATGAGTTCGTGAATGTTGATGATGTTGCGCGCGTCCTTGGGGATGCGGGCCAGGAGCTGCGCTTCGCGCTTGAAGTTGCCGCAGGCGATCGGGTTGTCGATCAGCTCCGGCGACATCTGCTTGACCGCTACGAGGCGATCGAGCATGGCGTCGCGCGCTTTATAGACGACGGCGTTGTGATAGTTGCGGATTCGTTCGAGGATGCGGTACTTCCCAAGGCCCGTGCCGCTGGGTAACCCAGGGTAAAAAGGCTGCGCTCGGCCCGACGACTCAGCGTCGACCTGGTGTTGCGCCGTCGAATGGCGCTGAATGGGCAGATCTTCACTAGATTCTGGCATGTCGCCATCCCACCGGAAGGCGGCGTTTACTGAAAATACCTTCTACTAGTATATCCCGCCGGGACGCTGGAGTCCTACAGCGGTCGGAGATTCTCGGGCGATACCGTGCGGAAAAAAAACGGAGCGATCGCCTTTTCATTGTCGCCCCGGCCTATAACCCGTAGCATTATTGACTTCATGTAGGGCGTCGGCGCCGCGCACCCCGCCCGTCTTCCTGAAAGACGGCGATGAGATCACGATCGAAATCGAAGGTATCGGACGGCTGACGAACCCCGTCAAAACCGCGGGATAGGTCTTCGCTCGGGCCGCCGAATCTGAATTGGCCGGGGACGATAACCGATATCGAGGTGCATGAACACCGATGCGATCAGCGCAGCGGCCCGGCTCTTCGTCCGCCATGAGACGCGCTATGAAGCGGCGGTCGAAATCCATCCCGACCACGTCGAGCAATTTCGTCTCACCTTTCCGGATACGCAGTCGGACATGGCGGTCATCGACGTCAGCAAGGGCGGCTTGGGGCTGCGCAGCCCGATCTTCATGCCCAAGAACTTGCGGGTCACGCTGACGATCGCCAATTTCGGTGCGTCGGACGGAAAGCAAGGCCTGACGCTGAAGATTCGCTCCATCATTCGGCGCTGCATCATGCTCGATCACAAGCCGACGTATCAGCTCGGCCTGCAGTTCATCGATCCAGCGGGACGTGACGAGCAACTTCTTGTCGCCGCGGGGACCCATGAGAAGGCGGCGGGCGAGAAGTCCGTAGCGAGCGAAAAGCCGGAGGCAGGGGGCCAGAAACGTGTCTCTTAACGCCAGCGACGAACTCCGCGACCAGCTCCTGGCGACCAAGATCATCCCGCCTGCGCAGCTCGAAAAACTCGAGTTAGAGGCGCAGGAGGGCGGCACCGATCTCGAAGCCGTCATTCGTAAGAACCGCGTTCTCACGGAGACGAATCTGCAAGCCCTCCGTGCGATGCGCCTGGGCGCAACCTACTGCAACGTCTCCGAGTTCCTGCCGCGCCTGGCGAATTCCGAACTGATCCCTGAAGAACTGGCCCGCGGTCATTTGATGTTCCCCATGTTCGTCCTGGACGGCGTCATCACGCTGGCGATGGAAAACCCCGGCGATCTGGCGGGTGTCGATCAGGTGCGCCGCCAGACCCGGCAGGAAGTGGACGTCTGCGCCGGCAGCCGCAGCGAAATCCTTGGGCACATCGAGCGGGCTTACGGGTCGAGCAAATACCTCGAACAGTCCTCCGTCGCCGATTCTTTGTTGGAAGCGGCCGAGGCGGTCGGCGGAGACGAGACCCAGCCGGTCATACGACTGGTGGACGATCTGATCAACGAGGCCGTGCGGCAGGGGGCCTCCGACATTCATATCGAGCCCGGCGAGTGCGAGCTGCGCATTCGGATTCGCGTGGACGGCGTGCTCCGTGAAGTCGCCGCGCCGCCGCTGGGTCTGCACAAGGCATTGGTCTCTCGCATCAAGATTATCTCCAAGCTGGACATCTCGAAAACGCGGTCTCCGCAGGACGGGGCCTATCACCACCGAAGCGGCGATAGCGAGGTCATGCTCCGGATCTCCGTGCTGCCGTCGGTCTTCGGCGAAGCCGTGGTCATGCGAATCTTGCGCAACGCGTCGGATTCGATCACCCTGCCGCAACTGGGCATGAGCGGGACGATGCTCGAACGCTTCCACGCCGTGATCTCCAATGCGCATGGCATGATCCTCGTCTCGGGTCCGACGGGCTCGGGCAAATCCACGACGCTCTACGCGACGATCAAGCGCGTCGTCTCACCGCAAAAGAACATCATCGCCATCGAAGACCCCGTGGAATATCGCACCAGCGCGATCCGGCAGGTGCAGGTCAACACGGAGGCGAACCTTACGTTTGCCGGCGGTCTTCGCTCGATCCTCCGCCAAGACCCCGACGTCATCATGGTCGGTGAAATCCGCGACAAAGAGACGGCGCAGATCTCCGTGCAGGCGGCGCTGACAGGGCACCTGCTATTGTCGACGGTACACACCAACGATTCGATCGGGGCCATCGCACGCTTGCGCGATCTGGGAGTGGCGGAATATCTGATCTCCTCGTCGCTGCTGGCCGTCCTCGCGCAGCGATTGTGCCGAAAGATTTGCCCGGAATGTCAGGAACCGGACACGCCGCCGGAGTTTCTCGTACGCGCGCTCGGCCTGGATCCCGCAAAGCTGGACTTTCATCCCATGCGCGGTAAAGGCTGTCGCCGCTGCGTTGGTGCCGGCTACGTCGGTCGTGTCGGTCTTTATGAACTCTTTGAACTCACCGAGCAATTCGGCGGAATGATCGTCAAGCTCGAACCGACGGAAGTGATCCGCGCCGCCGCGCGCGAAGCAGGCATGAAGTTTCTTGTGAATGACGGCGTGGAGAAAATCCGCGCCGGTCTAACGACGGTTGAGGAAGTTGCCCGCGTGGCGGGTAGAGCCTAAGACCCATATACAACAGCCGCCCTCGGCTGTTTTCGAGTAGGGCGGGCTCCACCCGCCAAACAGGCGGCGGGCAGGGCCCGCCCTACGAGAATTGGAAGGAGTAATCAGCTTGCCGAAATTCGT
>CAYMXF010000154.1:0-2054 GCA_964393935.1 uncultured Planctomycetaceae bacterium | reverse complement strand
GGGCAGGGCCCGCCCTACGAGAATTGGAAGGAGTAATCAGCTTGCCGAAATTCGTTATTCAATACGCCGACCCCAAAGGCAAGATGGGAACGCAGACCGTCGAGGCCAACTCCGAACGGGCCGCCGTCGCGCAGATCGAATCTTCTGGAAAAACCCCGGTGAGCGTGAAGATCTCCGGCGGCGGCGAAGCCAAGGCGGGCGGCGGCGCTACGTCCCGTCTGCGGAGGACCAAGGGCGGCAAAGGCATGCGCCGCGCCGTCCTGGACTTCACGCACCAGATGGCCGCCGTCTCCGAAAGCGGTATCCCGATCATCTCGGGGCTCAAGGCGGTCGGCGACCAAACACGTCATCCGCAACTACGGTCCGCCATTGCGAGGATCGTTGGCCGCATCGAAGGCGGCAGGAGCCTTGCCGACGCGCTCGACGGCGAGCCGGATGTCTTCCCGCCGATTTACGTGAAAACGATCGCAGCGGGGGAAGTTGCGGGCAAAGTGTCTGAAGTACTTTTGGCCCTGGCGCGCTATCAGGAGCAGGAGTCTGAGACGCGGGGACAGGTCAAGTCAGCCTTGACGTACCCGGCCCTGGTGGTGTGTGTGTTGATCGTTGCAACGACTTTCATGCTGATCTTCGTCGTGCCGCAGTTCGTTGCGATGTTCGAAAAGTTCGAGGGGAATCTGCCGCTGCCGACAAAGATCCTCATGGGCGCGAGCGCCGCGATTACGAAGCACTATCTCGTGGTGATCGCGGGATTCACGGGATTTTTCTATTCGGGGCGGAGAATCTTCAGTTACCGCGGACCGCGGGCCTGGCTGGATGAAAAGCTGCTCAAGCTCCCCGTCTTCGGAAACCTCCTCCTCGGCGTCTATATGGTCCGCTTTATCGAGCTCTTGGACCTGCTGATGAACGCGGCTCTGCCGATCACCCAATCTTTGCGCGTCACGGCCGACAGCATGACCAACGACGCGCTTCGCCAGGACGTCCGAGGAATGTTGCGGTCCGTCGAAGGCGGCCGCTCGCTCACGGAGGCGTTCAACGAGACGCGCTACTTGACCCCGCTCGTCAAGCGAATGTTGGCGATCGGCGAGTACGCCGGACGCACGGATCAGATCTTCGTTTACCTCCGAAAATATTACGCCATGCAAACGCAGCGGAGCGTCAAGCTATTATCGACCCTGATTGAGCCGGTGATGGTCACGAGTCTCGCTGCCGTCGTTCTATTCTTTGCGCTGGCCATCTTTTTACCGATGTGGAAACTGCTGAAACTCGTCGGGACCGCCTGAAGGCGATCGCCCAAGCACGAAAATGTATCGTGGTTGAACGAAGGATTGTTCCCAAAGACTTGAAGGAACGCAAACAATGAATCGGAAGAACATGAATCGGAACCATCGGGCCGGCTTCACGCTGATCGAACTCGTCACGGTCATCGTGATCCTCGGAATCCTGTCGGCCGTCGCGTTGCCGGTATACCTCGACTACCGCACCGACGCAAAGACGGCGGCTTGCAAGGGCGCACTGGGCGGCGTGCGGGCGGGGATCGCCAACTATTACGCTCGCTCGGCGACCGAGAGTGGCGGCGGCGTGTTGACGTACCCCGCACTGACCGACCTGACGACGGCGGGCAACGTCATGATTGACACCCTGCCGGACAACCCCTTCGACACCGATGCGACGAAGAACAACCTCGCCGCCTCCAGCGCCGCCAAAGGCACCGTGGCCGGCACGGCCGGCGGTTGGCTCTACAACGCGGCCAATGGCCAGTTCTGGGCCAATACCAACACCGCCGGCATCGCCGAGAACGGCTTCTGAGCCACGCGGCGGTGCGAGCGAGGCGACTCGCTTTCGCGCGATCTTCAAAGCCCCGGCCGCGCTTGGCCGGGGCTTTCGCGCTTAAACGGAGCATGGAACATGGCGGTTCTTCGCGACAGATACGTACGGAAAGCGACCCATCGGTCGGGCTTCACCCTGATGGAGCTCGTGACCGTCATCGTCATCCTGGGCGTCGTCGCCGCCGCCGTCGGCACACCCACTCTGGCGTTCGTAGACACCGTCCGCTC